>CAIRSA010000125.1 GCA_903881085.1 uncultured Acidobacteriia bacterium | reverse complement strand
TTACGAGCGAACGTAACGTCAACGTAACATCGTTACGCTCGTTCCAATTGTTTAAGTATTTCTGTTTACGATTTGAGCCGTAAGAATCTAATTAAAGAATTGGACGGTTAATCGCCGGCGGCCGAGGCGGCCATTGAGGATTTGAGTTCGGACTGCGCTTGAATCCGGTTGGAAGGTTCGAGGAAGGTGGCTTGCGCTTTGACCACGATCCGCGGATCAGCGAAGCGGTGGAACGCACGGGCGATTCCTTCCTTCAAACGGGTGCGCAATGGATCGCCATCAGGCAAGCCGCCGGGTGTGCAGATGAGGCCCTGGCCATCCAAATTGTGGAAGCTGGCGCGCAGAGAATCGGAAGGACCGGAAGCCTTGTCGGCGTGCTCCATGAAGGCTGCGTCATTGCGGCTCTGGCGTAATTCGAACAGCATGCATCGCTCCGGATCATGCGAGTTGAGGTAGTAAACCGGCCGGTAGTAGGGTTCCGCGGGCCGGTCGGTAATGACGATGGTAAGCGCGGCGCGGAGCTTGTCAAAAGCGTCGCACTTTGCGTCCGGCTCGGCCTCGCGCACGGCTTGATACAGGATTGCAAGCGTGGTGGGGATGCGGTCAACGCTTGACGGCGCGGTGGCGAGGAAGAAGGCGCGCTGAGAGGCGATGGCGGCGGCGAATTTCGCGCGGTTGGAACGCAGCAATTCCATTGCGTCGGGGGCACAGATGAACGTCTCTGACCATGCTGATAGGCCCGTATTCAAGCGTGCTTCAAACAGCAGATCGATAAACTCGTCCATGGGAAGAAAGCCCTCGTCTAACAGCCGCTCGATCCATTCCTCATGCTTCACCGGACCTTTCGGCAGAGCGCCGAGGAGTACGATGTTGAAGCGATATAGCTCCTTCTCTTCCAATACGCCGGCTGTTGTGACGATCTTGCGCACGTCGTGAATGGCGCGATGCAAGTTGTTGAGGGTCGCTTTGTGCCAGGCGAGTTGGACGAGGTCGTCTTTACGGACTCCGGCGGGGGCATTCATCAGCGACCAGCAGGCGCGGAGTGCGGCATCGCTGAGCTTGGCGTGTTCGCCGCGAAAGGTTACCGTCTTTAGCTTGTCGTCGAAGCACAATCCGCCGATGGGATTGACAGGGCCCATTGCTTCGAGAGTAAGCCTTGTTAAAGCCATGGTAAGGATCCGGTAAGAGCGCCTTTCGATCATAACAAAATCCGACGGGCAGGGCGTAAGTACGTGGGAATTGGCGGAAGGCGATTTCGCGCGCAGAGTGGTGATGAGGAGGAACGCGGTTTGCGATCGTTCACATCGTTTGCTTTGTTAGTGCCCGCCAGTGCGGTGCTGGCGTTTCAGTTGGCTTTTCTTTTGCGGCCTCAGGTGGGGCGCGGAGCTGAGCATGCTTGTCCGGCGGAGGGCTTCGCGGCGCCTGCGACGCGAAATCTGGAAGATATCATCACGCATTTCGAAGAATGGAAAGGAACAACATGTACACCCCGATTGGAGAGGCCGTTACGCCGTGGCCGTCATATTGGCGGCGTGATTGCCGAGGCCGCGTAATGGGCGGCGAGCGAAGGCCGCCGGCGGTGCTGCCACCGATGCCAAAGGAACTGCTCTTTCTGCTACCGCGTCCGGTGGTGGAGGAGCCGCGGGACGAGTGATACCAGCGGCATCAAGTTTGCTTTGTGCGCTGTTTCATCCTTTGTAACGACTGCCCTTACAAAAGTTCTCCGAATTGTATGATAATCATTAAGCTACTTTCGCGGAGAACCAATGAAAAGCATACTTACTTTGTTGTTATGTTCGACTATTACGGCAGTGCCGGCTTTCGCCCAGGCCATGGGCAGCCCCGTGTTGTCGGCGATGCAGGCCGAACTGAACCGGTCGATGGAGGCGCTTAAGTCGCAACCCACGCCTCCCTACTTCATCAGTTACGAAGTTACGGAGACCCACTCCGTGCAAGTGACTGGATCGTTCGGGACGCTTGCACAGAGCACGGAGTCAAAGCGGCGCAACCTCGATCTGGATTTGCGCGTGGGTAGCTATAAGCTCGATAACACGCATCCGATCCGTGGCGGCATGCAGGGCGCCCAGCGCGTTTCCACCATCGAGATGCCGCTGGGTGACGATGTGGACGCCATCCGGGCCAGCCTTTGGTACAACACGGACGCCAATTACAAGCGCGCGGTGGAACAACTTAGTGCGGCTAAGACCAATGCCAAGGTCAAAGTAGAGCAGGAGGATAATTCCGGCGACTTTTCGCCGGCTCCTGCCGTGCAGGCAACCGAGGCGGCTATCCCCATTCGCTTTAACCGGAAGGAATGGGAAGAAAAAGTCCGAAAATATTCAGCGCCATTTCAGCGCTACGGGAACATATACCAGACGATGGTAGGTCTTTCGGCGAGCTCTGAGACGCGGTGGTATGTGTCGACCGACGGCTCGCGCATCCAGACCGCGCAGACTTTATACAGGCTCTTTATCTCAGGCGTTACCAAAGCCGACGATGGCATGGAACTGCCGCGCTACGAATCGTTCTTCTCTTTCACCCCGGAAGGGCTGCCCAGCGACGCGGTTGTGATGAAGACGGTAGACAAGGTTATTGCCGATCTGAAGGCCTTGAAGACCGCGCCACTGGTTGACCCGTATGTTGGACCGGCGATTCTGACGGGTCGTGCTACAGGCGTGTTCTTCCATGAAGTGTTTGGACACCGGCTGGAAGGGCACCGCAACAAGAGTGAGGAGCAGAGTCAGACATTCAAGAAATTTTTGAATGACCGCGTGCTGCCCGATTTCATCTCCGTTTATGCCGATCCGACGCTGCGCAAGCGTGTCGGGATCGAACTGAACGGTTCCTATAGCTACGATAATCAGGGCGTGAAGGCGCGCCGCGTGACGGTAGTGGACAAGGGCATTTTGAAGACGTTTCTGCTGTCGCGCAACCCGATTGACGGCTTTCCGGAATCGAATGGCCATGGACGCAAGCAAGCCGGCAATGCCGCGGTGGCGCGCCAGTCGAATCTGATTGTGGAAGCAACCCACATGGTCAGCCATGCCGAGCTGAAGAAGCAGCTATTGGAAGAGGTGAAGAAGCAGGGCAAGCCGTTCGGTATGTTATTCGACGACATTCAAGGCGGATTCACAATGACAGGCCGTACCACGCCGAATGCGTTTAACGTGCTTCCCGTTATGGTTTACCGCATCTATCCCGATGGCCGCGAGGAGTTGGTGCGCGGAGTCGATCTGATCGGCACGCCGCTTACTGTGTTCACGCGAATCATCGGCGCTAACGACGATATAGCGGTGTTCAATGGCACGTGTGGAGCGGAGTCCGGATGGGTTCCGGTGTCGGCATCGGGGCCAGGGCTGCTGGTCAGCCAGATTGAAGTGCAGAAGAAGACGAAGTCACAGGAGCGGTCACCGATTCTCGCTCCGCCTTTCGACGATAAGTAACTCAACAGGAGCAGATATATGAAGAGTAACTACCAGTACACCTTTATCAAAGCACTGATTCTGTCTCTGGCCTGTTCGGCGGCTTTCGCCCAGGAAGACATCGTCATGAAGGCCATGCGCGATGAAATGGCACGGTCCATGAAGAAGCTGCAGCTTGAGAATTTGGGTAAGCCCTATTTCCTCTCGTACACGGTGTACGACATGGAAGGCGCGGGTGCGGCGGCAAGTTTCGGCAGCCTGACCGCAAAAGTCGAGCCACAGAAGTCGCGTATGGCGAAGATTCAGGTTCGCGTGGGCGATTACAAGCTCGACAATACGAACTTCTTCTCTTACTCAGTCAGCAGCGGTGTTACCCGCGCATACGGTTCGATCAGCCTTCCGCTCGACGACAACTACGACGAAATCAGGCGTCAACTTTGGCTGGCCACGGACGGTGCCTACAAGAAAGCGCTGGAAGATCTGGCCAAGAAACGGGCGATGCTGGCGAACAAGATCAGGGGTGAGGAGATCCCCGATTTCAGCATCGAAAAGCCGCAGACCTTGCAGGATTTGCGGCCGGCGGCGAAGATTAGTGCGGCGGAAATGGAGGAGCTTGTGCGCGGCCTTTCGGCGCTATACAAGCAGGCGCCGGGTATCTCCACTTCCTCCGTCACTCTCCGCATATCGAACGAACATTCGCGTTACGTGAATAGCGAAGGGTCGTCGACTCAGACCCGTCTGCCAGAGGTACAACTGCTTGTCGCCAGTTCTGCGCAGGCCGTGGATGGCCAGCCGCTGGGCGCTGGATTCTCATTCCGCGGCAGGTCAATGGCGGACCTTCCGCCGCGCGCGGAGATGGAGGCGAAGATCCAGTTGCGGGCGAAAGAGGTTGCGGCGCTGCGTACCGCGCCTTTGCCTGACCGCTACGCGGGCCCAATTCTGTTTGAGGGTGAAGCTGCGCCGGAGGTTGTCTTCCGAACGTTCCTGTCGCACGCTATCGCGACGCCGGAGGTTCAACTGGACGACCAGCGGTATCGTTCGATGCTGCCTCGCGACAGCGAAAATCTGGTGGAGAAGATTGGGTTGCGAGTGCTGCCCGAGTTTCTGAGCCTGGTGGATGATCCGACGGCTACGACCGCCGGAGGTGCGCGCCTGGTGGGGACTTACAAAGTAGACAGCGAAGCCGTGCTTTGCCGCCGCACGCCGATTGTAGAAAATGGCTTGCTGCTGAATCTGTTGACTGGCCGCGCGCCGGTGCAGGGCTTTCCGCAAAGCAGCGGAAGCTACCATTATGGCGGAGTGACTCCTTCTAACGTGTTAATCACTTCCACTAAGTCGATGACGCTTGACCAGCTTCATGCGGAACTTCTGCGGCGCGCCAAGCTACGTGGCAAGGATTACGCGATTATCGTGCGAAAGGTGGATTATTCCACGCGGGGCAATGACAATTCGGGAATTGCAGCGGGATCGTTGCCGGTGTTGCTGGCTTACAAGCGGTTTGCCGACGGGCATGAAGAACCGGTGCGCAATGCGATCATCAATGGCATTAGCTTTGGCAGTTTCAAAGACATTCTGGCAGTGTCGGACACGCCGGCTGTATGGAACATTGCTTACTCGCCAAGGCCAACAAACTTGTATGAGCCGCCGGGAAGTGCGTTTATCTCGCTGGCGATTCCAGCGTTGCTGTTTGAGGATGCGACGGTGCAGAAGCCTACCGGGAACGTGAATAAGCCGGCTATTCTTGAGCATCCGTATTTTTCCAAGGCGAAGTGATTCGCTGCAACCGCACAAGGAAACCTCCAGTGTAAGTGACACTGGAGTGAGACTCTGCGCCACGTCGATGGTTGCAAAGTTATCTTTGTGCGGTGACTTAACGGGCGGAGTTCGGAGGAAGCCGGTGGTGGATGAGCAGGCGCGGGAGACTGCCGTTGAGCGTCTGGCAGAACTTCATCTCACTCCTCCGCGAAGCGGCTGACGGCCAGGGATCACGCGCTGCAGTAGGCCGACGTCGAAGTAGTTTAGAGCGTACGCGGCGTATTGGCGAACCAGCGAATCGGGCGATTCGAGGTAAGGAACCAGCAGCCGCAGGGCCGGCTCGTCATGCGCGGCCAACAGTGCCGGCAGGAAGTTGGCAAGCAGTTCGATGGTTTCGTCAGTCTGTGAGGCCGCCAGCAGACGGAACCATTCGCCGCGCTGCACGCTGGTTGAGGGCAGTAGTTCGATGTCCGTCCACTCGGACTGCAAGTAGACTTTTCGTTCCGTACTGCCCGGCCTATCGCGGTATTCGGTGTATCGTATCTGATAGGTTCCAGGCCGGTCCATCGGGTAGACGAGATGGAGCGGAATCCGGGATAGAAACTTGGACGGTACCTCGCGCGGCAGGCCTACGGTCATCATGCCGAAACCCATCGGAGGATATGGCAGCAGCTTGAGAATCGGGAGTTCGTGGCCCTGAAAACGGACCTCAAAGGTCGCGGGTCCCATGTCCCAAGGCTCTGGACGAAACGGGTAGCGAAGCCGGCCCGTTCCAAACGGCTTTTCCACTTGCAGCCAGACCGGCATTCCCGCAAAGGCAGGCGCGGCGAGGGATATCACCGGCCGGTTGAAGCCGAAGTAGACCGGCACCACAGCGCTGGTGCGGCCTTCGCGGACGACCTGAAAATCGACCATTTGGTTCTCCCATGGATGGTCAGGAAGCACGAAATTGATTTGGCCGGGCATGACTGCGATCAGTTTCGCCTCGATTCCGCCAACCAGCACGCGCGTGACGCAGAGCTCGGTTTTGTAGGTGGAGGGAACCATGAGGTTCTCCGCGCCGCAACCGGGGGAGCTGGCCAAGTCCGTGCCGAAGATCCAGCTGAGGAGTCCAGGGACGAGAGGGTGCGGTTCTGCTGAGCCGTGCGGCCGCACGTCTGCGGCTTGAAAACGTGGCGTGCTGTCTTGTCCAAGGGCGCAGGCTGACGTTGCGAGGATTGCGAATATGCGGATGAACACCAAGTTACTTAGACTTGTGTCAGCCTGTTAAAGTTCCGAGCAGGATTTGCCCTAGTGGAGATGAGGCCAATGATTCCAGTTAGTCAAGGGGACAGTGCGGTCCGTCCCCTCCGTCCCCGCAGGGACTATACTGGCACTTTATCCTTTCTTTTTATGAGAAATTTTATTGGCCTGTTTATTTTGACTCTGGCGCCGGCGGCTGCCATGGATGTCCATTTCACGGGCAAGCTGCTGGGGTATGCGCGGGAGTGTTTCATAGAGACGTACGAGCCGAATACACACGGGGCTTACGATCGCAAGTGTGACTCGGCGGCGAGCAGCTACTCCACGGAACTGCTGGCGCTGTTGAAAGCGCAGAAGAAGCCGGGCGATTTGTTGCTGGGGGCGGGGGATCACTTCTCGCTCGACTTCGGGGCGCGCAATGCGATTCTCGACCCGAAGGGGACGGGGCGAAAGTTGGTTGGTCGCGAGCAGATGTTCTATGTGCCGGGCAAGGGGTGGGTCTTTCTCGATGAGTATAAAGGCAAGGAGCCCGCGCAGGGAGATCCGAACACCAATATCGACGGGGACGCGGTAGCGAATTTTCTGAAAAATGCCGGCTATGACGCGCTGGTTCCTGGCAAGCACGATTTCTATTTCGGCCCGGAGCGGTTGCGGCAGATTGCGCGATTGCTGGAGGCGTCGGGCGTGCGCATGTTGGCTTCGAACCTGGTGATCCGCGCGGAGCGGGTGAAGGCAGTGGCCACGCTCGATGCAAAAGCGAAATTCCGCTCGCCGAACTTTGAGCGCAAGCATGGCTCACTGAACATCAAGCTGCCCGATTACGTGTTGCCGTGGATGCGCCGCGTGCACATCGATAACTCCGCCAGCAATGGCGTGCTGCAATTCAAAGAGGCACGGATCTGCGAGGCGATCGATCTGGATAATCATGGATGCGGGTCGAGCAAGGATTTTGTTTTGGAGCAGCGTGGTCTGGATGATTTCTTTATTAAAGACCTGGCCATGCTGCGCACGGATGTGGCCTATCATGTTTGTCTCTTTCCGCCGGCAGGCCGCCCTTATTGTAGTGCGTTCGAGGTCGAGCGCCCGTTTTTCGACTACAACAGCAAGCCGCAAAAGCCGTATCTGGTGAGGAACGGTTCGGTGGTGTTTGGCGTTGTGGCGTTGGGGATGGAGGGCCACATCGGAAAGCTCAACAGCACATGGTTGGATCCCCATGGCGAATTCGAATCGCATGCCGCCGGGCTCGACCCGTTGGAGGCGCTGCGTCAGTCGCTCGATTATTGCGAGGAGGCGCAGGAGTGCGGAGGGCGGAAGATTCTGCTGGCGCAGATGCTGGCCACCTCGGCACGGGCCATCAATGCGCGCTTGAAGAGTGCGGTGCAGGCGAATGAGGTGCACCGGTTGTTTGTGGCGAACGGTGGAAAGATGGATGGCCTGAAGTTACAGGCTGACCATACGACGCGTCCGCCGTTTGCACTGACCATCGCCGAGGCGGAAGGCGCGGCGCACACGCCGTTTGAGGAGGTCAATTTCGGAACGGACTATCCTCCGCTCGCGGTCTCGCCGAAGCCTCCGTATCAGGGGGAATTGAAGCTGAGCGTACACGTGCAGACGGTCTCATTTGCCGCGGACGGGGTGCATGTGAAGGGCATTGTGGCGAACAGGAATCTGCAACTGCCGACAGCCGCTTTTCAGACCAATGTGGGCGCACTGGTTGCGGGCGCACTGCAGCGCGAAGGCCTGGCGGTGCTGCCCGATACTGCGGCCAGTTTCCGCGATCTGACGATGGCGGCGATGCGGCGCAAGGAGAACGCTTCACTGGTGCTGATGCAGAAGCGCGATCTGTTTGAGGCCGGACTGCGGCTGGGGACGGCGATGAAGTTGTGGGACAAGGTCACACCGAATGACGAGATTCGGGCTGCCGTAGACGGCATTTTGTGGAAGGGCGATTATTTGGTGCGGCGCTACTTGAGGGGCTCGGCGATCAAGAAGATCATGGCGCAGAGTGAGGCTTTCGATAAGCTCGATTCCGACCCTTACTACGAAGGCGATGAGGCCAATCGCGGGCTGGCGGCGCTGGGTGTGACGAAGGACCCGGTCACGAAATCGTACATCGTGGACGGGGCTCCGATTGCGGACGACAAGATGTACAAAGTGGCGACCACTGACTATCTGGCATTTGGCGATACCGGCTACCCTGAATTGAATCAGCCCGCGGTGGGCAATGGCCAGCGGGCCGGCGAATTGCGGGCTGCCAGCTCCCTTTCCGATTTGGTTTACGACGCCTTGCTTTCGAATAAAGCGTATGGCTCGGCCGCCGTGGTGAAGGCGCCGCATGCAGCGAAGGCGGCGCCGGCCGCTGCGGCAAGGGCCATTCCGGCGCGACCGCAGTCTACGGCGACCGGCGGTTGCGTGCAGGCGACGCTGGTGGATTGCCTGGCGTGGACGGCGGCGCCTGAGGATCCGGTGGCGACTTTGGGGCGGCAATTCGAAGGCTACTTCGAGCGCGTCATCACGCCGGTGTTGGCTGGCTTGCCGCCTGCTGTGAGGGGCTTCCTGCCCAATGAAACCTCGGTGCAACTGCGGCCGATTTGGAAATTGTCGGTGGAAAAGGCCAACGTATCCATCACGCGATATCGTCATAACCAGGGCGATCAAACCACGCTGAGGCAGAACTATGACGGCGTGGCGGAGAGCGGAGTCACTTCGCCGAACAGCAGCGGATATGGCTGGGAGTGGGCGGCGGAGTTGCGGCGCGAGTGGCTGCGGTCATTGGAGTTTGTGAGGGTGGAAGGCGTATTTGCGATGACGGACACGCAGCAGAAGGACAATTCGTTGCTGACGTCGTATGCGCAGAACTCGGCGACGATGGAGTTTGGCTGGCGGCGCGCGTTTTCTCCTACTGTGCGGCAAAAGCCTTGGTGGGGAGTGCTGGTTTCGGGCGTGGCTTCGACGCAGCAGTTCAATCCGCGCTCGCAACAGTCGCTGACGTACCGGGCGTCTTCGGATCCGGCTTGTAGCGCCGATACGAATGGGAATTGCAGCAAGAACTTCGACGCGATTCTGGCGCGCACCACGCGGCTGGCGATGAAGCTGGGCGTGCGCGGCGAGGTGCGCGATGCGTGGTGGGAGGCGGGTATGTTTGGCGGCGGGGTGCATCGCCCGTCGGAGTATCAGTTGTTTGGTTTCCCGGTTTGCCGCTTGACGGACAGGACGCTGGCGACCTGCATAAACGATGACCAGGCGCTGCCGCTGGCGGCGGCCTTCCAGTCCGTGCAGCAGACCACTCTGCTAAAGTTTGGGCCGGAGACTGGGATGTTCCTCAACTTTAACTGGAGCATTCCGGTGGCACCGAAGGGAAGAATGAAAATCGAGCTTACGAACCGCGGGCGGTTCCAGTTCCGGCACGCGACCGATTCGCAATTCGATACGCGGCTGTCGAACTTGTTCAGCGCGGCATTTTCCATGCCGGTTGCGGGCGGGCTGACGTTTAAGCCGACGTGGACGCTGTTTCACTTTATGAACAAGCCGAGTCCGGCGGCGCCGGAGACGCTGCTGATGGGGAATACTGTGGAGCTGAAGTTGAATTACAGTTTCGATTGGCGGACGGGGCAGTCGTTGTTGAAGGCGATGCGGTATGGGAATGGGAAATAGCGCGGGGATGTTTGATAGGCTGTAGACTGCCATGAACAGACGAACACTTCTCAAGACGATTTTGCCGGCGGCGGCGACGGTGCGGCAGTTGGCGGCACAGGATGCTGCCGCTCCGCAGTGGGGCGGGCCGGTGCTGGATACGCACCTACACATCCGCGGTGATGCGGATGCCTGCTTCAAGCACATGCAGGGCTGCGGCGTGACGCATGCCGTGCTGTTGAGCGGGGCTAACGATCAGGAGCGGGCGAAGGCCGAGATGGAGAAGCGCCCGGGGCATTTTGTGCGGTCAGTGAGGGCGGATCCGGCATCGGCGGATGGCGTCCAGGCGATTCGCGAGGCGCTGAAGAAGGGCGCGGTGAGCATTGGGGAATTGAAGTTCCACCTGGCGCTCGATTCGGCCGAGATGCGGCGCGTGTACGATATGGCTGCCGAGATGGGCGTGCCGGTGATGATGCATATCCAGGATTTTCCGCACTTTCCGGGGGAGATGCCTTACAACACGGGCTATCCGCAGTTCGATAAGGTGCTGAAGGCGCATTCGAAGACGAAGTTCATCGGGCATGGCGATCTGTTTTGGGCACATATCGCGGCCGATGTTCCGACGGATCGCGGCTATCCGCTGGGGCCGATTAAGAAGGGCGGGCTTACGGACCGATGGCTTTCGGAGTTTCCGAATCTATATGCCGATATGTCGGCGAATTCAGGGAATAACGCCTTGTCGCGAGATGCCGAGTTTTCGCGCGGGTTCATTGCGCGGCATAAGAGCAAGTTGATGTTTGGCAGTGATTGCAGTTGCGCGGATGGCAATGGGGCCGGGGTTTCGCAGAACAACAATCCAGAGGCGGCGCGGCTGGCTGGTAAGTGTGTGGCGCGGGCTACGCTGGGGTTGTTGCAGGGCTTGGCGTCGAAGGACGTGTTCCGTCAGATTACTTTTGAGAACGGGGCGAAGTTGTTTAAAGTGCCGGTTTAGGGACGGGGTGGATTTCCGAAGCCGGATTGCTGTGGCTGCGGGCCCATTGTGTTGTTGGTGTTGCCGAACGAACTGCCGCTGTTGGAGCCGAACCCGGATTGATTTTGGTTCTGCTGGTTCTGCTGCTGGTTCATCTGTGCGGCGGCCGCGGGGTTGGCGGAGTTGGACTTGTCCTTTGACGGGTCGTAGATGAACTCCCATTCCTTGATCTGCGAACTGTCGTTGTAGATTTTGATGGATTCCCCTTCGTATTTGCTGGCCACGCCTGCGATTCCGCTGGCGCCCATCATTGTGCCTCCGCCGATGCCGGCACCGGGAAGGCCTCCGGCGCGGGGCTTGGTGAGCAGGTCATTGATAAGGTTGGCGGCGTTGCCCTGGATGCCGCTGGAGCCGCCGATCTGTCCTTGCGGATTATTCATACCCTGCTGGCCGAACCCGGATTGTTGCTGTCCGAAGCCGCTGGTTTGCGAGGTGGCGGCGGCGGTGGGGTAGGTTTGTCCGTTATTAACCGGGTTGAAGCCCTGATTGGGTTGCTGATAGCCTTGATAGGGCTGCTGCTGGCCGGGCGGCATGTAGGGCTGATAGGGCTGCTGATTGATCTGCTGTCCGGCGATGGTCTGCTGGCCGGGGACGAGGGGGAAGCCTGGCACCGGCGGTGCGCCGGGTTGGCCCGGATACTGCTGTTGGCCCTGGTAGGACGTTGGCTGCTGGCCTGGATATGGCTGTTGGCCGGGGAACTGCTGTACGCCTGGATATTGCTGTTGAACCGGATACTGGCCTGTCTGATTATTGCCGTATTGGCCGGTTTGCGGATTGTAAGTTCCGGTGTTGGGATATGGATACTGCGGTTGCCCGGGCTGTGGATTCTGATAGCCGCCGTTGGGGCTGATATTGCCGGCCAGCTGTTGGCCGTTGCCCGTGGGTGCACCGGGCGGGGGCATCTGTCCGGGAGCGCCTTGCATATCGCTTTGACGTAACGCGCCGCCGGGCGGGAGCTTGCCCTGGTTGGAGGTGTTGGTGTTGCCGAACGACGGTCCTTCCGTGATGAACGTGTTCTGATAAGTGGATTTGTTGGGGTCGTTGGCGTTGTTCTTCTTCACCAGCGAATCCGTCAGCTGTCCGCCTGCGACATGGATGATACGCCATTCGCTCTCGCCCGTCATGGGGTCTTTGTAACGCTTGCGCAGGAAGCGGACGTTAGAGGTTGTTTCCAGGTCTTCGAGCGACGATGGATACTTCTTGAGCTTGCGGACGTAGAGTTGGATGCCGCGCTGGTATTGCTCGCCGCGGTCGACCAGCAACTGCTCCTTCTGGCGTTGGGCTTCGAAGGCGTAGCGGGGCACCTGGGTGTAGAGAGACACCGCGATGGCGGCGGCGAAGACGAAGATGATCAGCATCGCAAAGCCGGATTCGGATTTGCGGCGGCGCGCGGAATATCTTCGTTTCGTGATCATGATGCCTGCGGTTCCTCAAGCGGTAGCGTCTGCTGGCTCTTAAATTCGGTGTCCTCCATTACGACGGAGTTGATGCCGATACGTATCACTTTATAACGTTTTTTGACAGTTTCGCCTTCAATCGCCACGAAGATCTCTTCGCCTTCGAGCAGCAAGGCGCGCTTGGTGCGCGATTGCTTGTTTTCGATGAAGCCGTAGAACTTGAGTGGGATCTTCGGCGCCGGAGGGGGCGGTGGAGGTCCGGGCGGCGGGCCTGGCACGGCTGGCGGGGTGACCACGGCCACGGTGGCACCTTTGGCGCCGGGTTTGATTTTACCCGGGTCTGGCGCCTTGACGATCGCGACCGGAGCGGCGGAGAAATCAAAGAGGCTGCGCGTGGAGCCTCGGTCAAGCTTCACGTCTTTCAAGCGCGTCAATAGAGCCAGTTGCAACGTAGGGTCGATGGTGGTCGGGTCCGGCCGGTCCTCGGGGCGTTTGGCTTTGAGCGTGGGGCGGAACTCCTGCGATGCTTCGCGCTGCGAGCGGGCGCGCGTGGGGCCGGCGGGTTTCGCCAAGTCGGGCATCAAAGATTTTGTCGCTTCCTTCACCGGATCGACGGCCTTGGCGACGGGCGTGGCGGCTTGTTGGGCTTCGCGTGGCGGACCGCCGGTGTCGTCGCGGTTGATGAAGTAGATAACTCCAGCCACGGCAAGCAGCCCGCCGAGGATCATCACTTTTTTCGGTTCGGCGCCGAGGTTCATTCTGATTTCTCCGACGAAGGTGTCTGGTGGGGGGACAGCCCGCGCAGTCCGCGCGCTTCCGCCTTCGCCGAGGCTTCGGCGGACGAGTCGCTTGGGACAGCGAGGGCAGTCCCCTCCGTGGCTACTGGGCCGCTGCCATCGTCGCGGACAAAGGTGTTGATCTTCATGTTGATCATGAGGATGCCGGAGGTCGCCTGCGGGGCGGCCTGCAGATACTCCAAAATCATGAAGCGCGGCGAGCGGTCGATCATGTTCAGCAGGTGGACGAGGTCGGCGTACGTGCCTTCATAGTTGCCGGTAATGGTGAGCATCGCCATGTCGTCACTGCCTTCGATGGGCTGATAGATGTAGGAGAATTCCTTGGGGCGGATGCCGGTGGATTTGGCCATGCCAACCAGTTCCGTGAGCAGCGTGGAATACGCGGTGCGGCGCAACAGGAACTGCTGGCCGACGAAACTGTCGCCTTCATTGCGGCCCTTGTCCACTTTGGTCGCCAGCAGGCGGATGCGGGCCAGATTGGCCTGGCGCGTCTGAACCTGTTTTTGCAGGCTCATGAGCTGATTTTCCAGATCCTGCCGCGAGCCGCCGAACGGCTTGAAGACGATAATCGCAAGGACGATATTGGCGAGCAGCAGGATGCCCAGCGCAATACGCACGGCGATTTGCGGTTGTTTGAGTGTGGCGAGATTAAAGTTTTTGGGCATAGTTCACACTCACTCGGTAGCGATATAACGGGTCGGTCTGCGAGGGCGGCAGCGAACTGGAAAGCGCCGCGCTGCTGAAGAGTTTCGAATCTTCCAGGCGCTTCAAAAGGTCAATCACAGGTTCGGGAGATTGCGAGCCGACCACCATGTCGAGCACCACAGCGTTCTGCGCATTCACCTGCGGGCGCACGGAAACCAGGCGGACATTGTGCGGCAGCACCTCTTCCAGGTCGGAAAATAGGCGCGTCCAACTGATGCCCTTGCGCGAAAGCAGCGTATTGAGCAGGATGCTGCGCTCGAAGACCTCGGCGTTTTCGGGCTTGCGGATGCCGGCTTCGAGCTTGGCCTGTTCGGCCGAGATGGCGGCCAGTTGTTGCTGTGTTTTATCGAGCGCTTCGCGTGTTTCGCGCATCTGATTGCGGTCATCGATGGCCAGGTAGATCATCAGCACCAGCACCAGCGTGAGCAGCGCGGCGACGGCGGCCGATGCGACCATCATGGCGCGGTTGCGCTGGAAGGGTTGGCTCGAAAGGTTTACGGGAATTCTCATTGCGTGACCGACTCCAAATAGCCCAGCAGGCCGGCGTTTGAGACCGAGGGCACGCCGAATCGGGAGCGCACCGGCTCCACGGCAAGATGCAGTTCGTTGGTGCAGATGTGCTCAATTTCCGGCGCCAGGTTGCCGAAGCCGCACAGCAACACGCGCGAGGCGGGCGATTTCATTTCGTCTTCCATGTAAGCAAAGGTCGGGTGCAGCACGCTGATAATCTCATCGGCCGAAAGTTCGGGCAACTCCACACAGCGCACCATGCGCAGGGCGCCAGAGCTAATGACGGAGACGGTGAGCACGCGGCCGGCGAGCTTGGCCATGACGCCGTCATTGACGGATTTCAGCAGGTCCATCGCGGCCAGCGTGGATGTGGTGACGACGCCCGTGTCGACGCCGCACATGCGGAACGGGGCTTCATAGCGGGCGACGATTTCCAGAGCGACCAAGGCGACCACAACGTCGAACTTCTTGCTGTTGCCATGGCGCGGTTGGGCGAAGTGGCTGATGGCGGCGGCTTCCACGTCGAACGGCACGCTCTTCTTCATGCGGAAACGCACCAGCGAAAGTTGCTCTTCGGGGGCGGCGGGGAAGGAATCGAAATCGAGCACCGCGATGCGGCCGCAGTAGTCGGGCAGGATCAGCGCGGCGGTGCTTTTGCGGCGCGATCCCGTGGAGCCGGCGATTTCGGCGACAGCGGCGGTGAGGGCTTCGGTGCCAACCACATTATCGTGCAGCGGCGTGATGTTGAAGGTGCCGCTTTCGACCGGACGCATCGCCGGTTGCGGATTGCCCGGGCGCGCCCAGGCGATGCCCGCCTCGGAGATTTCGAAGGCGAAATCGGGCGGTGGCTCGGCGATGAACTGTTTCAGCTTGGCAACGATTGACAAGATAGATCCTCTATTCGATAAACGTAACTTTGTTGATTTCGCGCAATGATGTCACGCCCAGGACAGCCTTTTCAATGGCCGATTCGCGCAGGAACGTCATGCCCTCTTCCTTGGCGGCGCGCTTGATTTCAGACGCCGGGCGCTTGTCGAGAATCAGTTCGCGAATGCGCTCGCTCAAGTCCAGCAGTTCATGGATGGCAGATCGGCCGCGATAGCCGGTGCCGCCGCATTCAAAGCAACCTGCGCCTTCATAAAAGGTGACGTTGCGGAATTTTTCGGGGTCCAGTCCGCCTTCGGATAATTCGGTGTCGCCATATTTCACCGGCTTCTTGCAGTGTTCGCAGATCACGCGCACCAGGCGTTGAGCGAGGATACAGTTCATGGCGGCGACGAAGTTGTACGGTTCTACGCCCATGTTGAGGAAGCGGCCCAGCACGTCGAGCACGTTGTTGGCGTGGACGGTGGTGAACACAAGGTGGCCGGTGAGGGCGGCGTTGATGGCGATCTGGGCGGTTTCCTGATCCCGGATTTCGCCGACCATGATCTTGTCCGGGTCATGGCGAAGGATGGAGCGCAGGCCGCGGGCGAAGGTGAGGCCCTTCTTTTCGTTGACCGGGATCTGGGTGATGCCCTTGATCTGGTATTCGACCGGGTCTTCAATGGTGATGATCTTGTCTTCGTCGTTCTTGATTTCGCTCAAGCCCGCGTAGAGCGTGGTTGTTTTGCCGGAGCCGGTGGGGCCGGTGACGAGCACCATGCCGTAGGGCTCTTTGATGTAGCGGCGGAACTTGAACAGATCGGACTCGCTGAAGCCCACCACATCGAGCGAAAGCTTGGTGAACTTCTCGCTCATCGATTCTTTATCGAGCACGCGGAGCACGGAATCTTCGCCGTGAATCGTGGGCATGATGGAGACGCGGAAATCGATGAGGCGGCTCTTGTAGCGCACGCGGAAACGGCCGTCCTGCGGCACTCGGCGCTCGGCGATATCGAGTTCGCTCATGACCTTGATGCGCGAGATGATTGTCGAATGCCAGTCCTTGGCGATGGGCGGCATGGCGTAGTGGAGCACGCCGTCGATGCGGTACTTGATGGCCACTTCCTGGTCGCGCGTTTCGATGTGAATATCGCTGGCGCGGCGTTCGAGGGCGTTGAAGATGGTGGTGTCAACCAGTTTGATGACCGGCGCGATGTCGTCATGATCGCCGGCGTTGATCTTGTCGATGGAGAGGGTTTCGTCCTCGCTGTCTTCGCTGCCGACGACGTCGAGAGTAAAGCCTTCGGTGACTTCGTCGAGCACGCGCTGCGACTGCTCGGTCTTCTTGAGCAGGTCGGAGATTTGCGAAAGGGTGGCCACTTTGACGCGCAGCTTTTTGCCGAGCAGGATGGCCAGTTCGTCAATCAGGTTGAGGTTGCGCGGGTCGGCCAGGGCGATTTCGAGCGTGCCGTTGTGGGCGTTTATGGGTACGAAGTTGTAGCGGAACATCAGGTCGACCGGAACGGTTTTGAACAGCTCGTGGTCGATGTGCTCTTCCTTCAGGTCGACGAAGTCGCAACGATAGCGGGCGGCGAGCGCCTTGGATTGCGCTTTTTCCTGCGTGGTGTCGACGAATGCTAAACGGTCTGATGCCATGTTGTTTTATCCGAGTGAGTCGGCCAGTGAGAAGATCGGCAGATAGAGCGCGACCAGCACGAAGCAGACGAAGATGCCCATGAAGATCATGATGGCGGGCTCGATGAGGCTTAACGCCGCGGTCATCTTGGTGTTGACGTCGTCTTCGTAGAATTCGGCCACGCTGGCGAGCATGGCGGGCAGCGCGCCGGTGGATTCGCCGACTTCAATCATGTCGATGGAGAGTTCCGGGAAGATCTTGGTTTGGACCAGCGAGTTGGAAAGCGTCTGGCCTTCGCGGACTGTTTTGCGGACCTTTTCGAGCGCTTTTTTGAGGAGGCTCGTCCCGAGTGAGTCGCCTGCGGTTTCAAGTGCCTGGACCAGCGGGATGCCGCCGATCAGTAGTGTCGACAGCACGCGGGCGAATTGGGCGACCTGGAACTTGATCCAGATGTCGCCGCCGAGCGGGATGTGCAGGATGACGGCTTCGATTTTGGCCTTGGCCGCTTCGCCGCGTGCCCAGATCCGGAAGAGGATAATACCGGCGATGAGGGCGACGAAGGCAAAGATGACGTAGTTCCGGGCGGTGGTGCCGAAGGCGATCAGCAGCGTGGTGATGTAGGGCAACTTCGAGCCCATGCTGCTGTACAGTT
This sequence comes from uncultured Acidobacteriia bacterium, assembly GCA_903881085.1. Taxonomy (GTDB): domain Bacteria; phylum Acidobacteriota; class Terriglobia; order Bryobacterales; family Bryobacteraceae; genus CAIRSA01. The sequence continues at coordinate 19,485 of CAIRSA010000125.1, read as the reverse complement.
GGGCGAAACTGGGGACCACGTAGGTGACCAGGAAGACCATGAGGCCGATGACCAGCACGATGAGGAACGACGGGTACATCAGCGACAGCATCACCTTTTTGCGCACCGCGAGGGCCAAGCGCTGGTAGCCGATGTAGCGTTCGAGCACTTCGTTGAGCGCGCCCGATTTCTCGCCCGCCATGATCGATGTGTTGTAGATGCCGGGGAAGACACCCTGGGCTTTGAAGGCGCTGGAAAGCAGTTCGCCGTTGCGGACTTGATCGCGCACGGCGCGGATGTGGGGGCCCAGTTTTTCGTCGGTGAGGCGGTCGGCCAGCAGGTCGAGCGATTTCAGAATGGGCAGGCCGGCGCGGATCAACGTGAGGAACTGCTGGTTGAAGATGAGGAACTTTTCCAGGTCGATCTTCTTGCGGCGTCCGGTGATGCCTGCCGAAAGGGCGGCCAGTTCGCCGCGCGGCTTGATGGAATAAATGAGGAAGCCCTGCTGGCTGAACTTGTCGCGCACCTCCTGCTCGGTGGCGGCTTCGGCCACCTGCTGGTGGATCTGGCCGCGGGCGTCGGCGTACTTGAGCATGAATTCGGCCACTAGCGGTGCTCCTCTACCAGTTCGGCGTTCACCGGGAGTTTGAACTTGAACATGTTGTCTGTCAGTTTCGGGTTAAGGTTCTCCGGGCCGAACTGGAATTCCATGATGGAGGCATCCTGGCCGGTGATGACCATGCGTTTGATCTGGAAGTCGGGCGCGATGTCGAATTCAACGAGCCGGTAGGGCAGTTTGTCCGATTTGGCGTGCGCGGTGACGTTGGTCAGCTGGCCCTGCTGTTTCGCTTCGAAATTGGCGAAGTCCTTGCTGAAGTTTAGTTTGCCTAACAGGAAGGCGAGCGGGGCGCGGAGGTCGTCGGCTTCCTGGAGCTTCATTTTTTCGGCGCGGCCGGTGTTGGGGCTGTAGTAGTAGAAGTTCTTGGCGTCGCAGAGGAAGAATTTGCCTTCGGGGGATGCGTAATCCCAGCGCATGCGGCCCGGTTTGCGCAGGTAGAGCTCGCCCGATTCCGGTTTGCGGGTTGGGCCTTGGCCTTTATATGACTGATTAAAGGAGACTTGCAGGGTTTGGATGCGGTTGTAGCGCTGCTCCACCTGTTTGAGCGTGGCGGCTAGTTGGGCGTCCGCTGCTGGGGCCGCTTGGGCGGCGAGGATGGCCAGGATTATCCCGATTCGAGTCACATAAAGCTTGACGCGGATTGGGGTTGTTTCGTTTAGACTGGTTTTTGGGTGAGATGGATTCCTGCTAAAACGGACTTTGACTCAATCGTGTCCACTGGATCTCGATTGGAAGGCTCTTTTGCTCGTGAATAGTGTCTGAAGGGATCGCAACTAGCCGGCTCAATGCGGTGTCACCATAGCCTGTCAGGCTCCAGTAGACTTCGCTGTCTTTTTTTGCATTTGATACGACATCATTCATTGATATTAACCCCAGCGCGCGCAATTGAATGATGGCCTTTCGTAAATCGGAAACTCTCAGATTGGACATATCGACTTCCTTGGATTCAAACTCGCTAAATAGAAGACCTATTACCTCTTGTTTGAACAGACTCGTAAGACCAGTTCGAATCGAGCCTTCGCTTGCCCACCTAAGCAGTTGTGGGCCAACCCTGGCAAATATTTGATTCCAAGTGAGTTTTACTCTAACTTCGTAGTAACCAGTTGCAGGTTTTCCCTTGGCGATAAATGCTCCCGGTGCATTGAGGTGAATGTCAAAAATAAGCCAAGTTTCATCCTCCCCTTGTGCTAATGCTTGTGCTCCCTCAGGGGGCTGCGAAGCTGCTTTGCTTAATTCCAATTTCAGTTCTTCGATTTCACGTTTCAATCTCAACATCTCTAAGGCGCTTGCCTCACTCGGTATAAGATCGGCTCGGACCCAACCCACGCCTGGCTTTTTCTTTATCTGATTGATAATGCTGCGACTGACAACGCCCCCCAGATCCTTTGAAGAAGTCCAATACTTGCATGTCTTCTTTTTTGCAAGTTCGCGAAATACTTCCAGGCAAATCTTGCCTTCTTTGGACTGCTCGGTGCGAGCGGAAATAATTTGATCGGGCTGCTGGTGAAGAAATGCGATCACAGGCTTGCCCTGTTCAACTGCGTACTCGTATTCCATTTGCGTGTAGCTCTTGCCGCTTGGATGGCATGAGCCGTAGCGGCCTGCGATGATCACAATATAGTAGTCGCAGTCGTCGATAACATTCCGGATCAACGTCCACTGATCCTCATCGGCGGCAGGGAACAACTCCATGCCCGCCGGGATGCAGTCTAGTTCGAGGAGCGCTTGAATGACTTCCTGGCGTTCCTCGCGCAGGTCCTCATAAGTGGAACTGACGAAGACTTGATATCGCTTGTCCATGGCCAATCGCCTGTTCGCCGCCCTAACGGTTGGCGTTTTGGCGATGTTCGAGGATCGACTTTGCTATATCTTCAATGGTGAGGTCTTTTTGCCACTGGTCTCGGTCTAATGTATAGTTACCCGAGCCGGAGCGGTGCAAACGAAGAAATCGGGCGAACCCTCCAGCCCCAAATTCACGTATCAGGACGCCGAAGGCCTCTTGCTCAAGCTGCTCGTCGGTCATTTGGTCGGTTGCGATCATGATTTCTGCTCCTTGCTCCAAGATAACGGATTCCTGATGCGGATGCCAGGGGTACCAATTCCTCGTGCCGCCTTGCTCAGCATTCGGTCATCGGTGGTCATCAGGATATCGGCATTTGCAGCTTCGGCAGCCGCGATGTGGTACGCGTCGAATGCTCCATAACCTGCTACTTTGAGAGTTTCTGCGCGTCTCATCAAGGAAGCGCTCAACAGAATCTTAACGGTGGCGAAAGATAATAGGCTTTGTGCTGTCTTCCTCTGTTCTACCGACGGATTTCGTCGCACTTCATCTTCAAGCATTTCGCTTGAGATGAGCTCAATTTCCCTCAATACGACCATTTCGAAGAGCCGGTCAATGCATGAGGCTTCGTCGCGGACCCTGGGTTGTGATTGGTCGTCGTGCAGACGGCTGAAGCAGCATGCGTCGAAATAGACTCTCAAATCTCACCTTTCTAAGAAGGCATACGCTGCGGTTCCATGCAAACTCTTGCGATCCTGGCCAGCAGCCTTCTCACGATAACTCCAAGCATACAGGATATGGCAACAGTGACTGCCGATGTATGATGTCAGCTAGGAGGCTTGGCTCGTGTCCCCAACAGAACCAACGCATCCGGTCGAAAGTGATCCGCCCAAGAAACGTGTTTCGTGGTGGCGCGGATTCACCAGACTGTATCTGGTGCTATCGGTATTCTGGGTTGGGTGGTCGCTCTACAAGCCTTTCCCTGATTGGCGCGACACGTCACGATGGATGCTTGACCGTTACAATGAGGGGCATCAATTGTGCGATGAAAAGGACGCAGAAAGGCAAAAGGAGTTCGAAAAAGAGCGTGATCTTTACATCAAGATGAATTGGGATCCTGTTAAGCTTTACGCGCGCCACATGGGGGAGACGGATAGTGGTATGGCATGCCTCAAAGTCTATGAGCATTATACCGAGAGGTTCCATCAGATGGCGAGCGCCAGCAATTTTCAGATCTACCAAGAGACTGGATTTGGCCGCATTGCTGCGTACTCTTTGCTTCCTCCGATAGCTGGGTATGCATTCGCGTTCGCATTGATGGTTACGTTCAAATGGGTAAGGGCGGGATTCTCAGTTTAGTTGAGAACAAGACCCGCAGGTGTGCAGCCTTGATCTGTAATCTCTGCTTGCATCGCGGGCGTAACTCGCAGGTTGGGACAATTACGTAAGGCGAGGGTAGGAGTATTCTTGAAAAGATGCGCACGGTTAAAGAAATCAAGGAGGCGGTTGCCAGACTCACCAATGCTGAGCGCTCCGAGCTCAGAGAGTGGTTCGTGGAATTCGATGCAGCCGCGTGGGATCTTCAATTCGAAGCTGACGTGCATGCTGGGCGCTTGGGCGCACTCGCCGACGAGGCGCTTGCTGAACTGCATGCCGGTCGCTGCAATGACCGGTGAAGCACTGGGCGACTATGCAACCCTGTCATTAACCTTGCAAATCATCCACGCTGTGGATGATTTGCAAGGATGATTGCTCGGCGAAAGCTACCGGCTTTGAAGGCGGCACTGGCGCGGCAGGCGTCGGTTGCTTTGATCGGGGCACGTCAGGTGGGCAAGACGACACTGGCGATCAGCCTTTCAGAGGGTGTGCCATCCCTTTATTTGGATCTGGAGTCGACAGAAGACCGGCGGAAGGTGGATGATCCAGCCTTGTTTCTTCGACAATATGAGGACCGGCTGGTAGTGCTGGACGAAATCCACCGGGTGCCGGAACTGTTTCGGACGCTGCGAGGCCTGATCGATCAGGGCAGGCGGCGCGGGCATCGTACAGGGCGATTTCTATTGCTGGGGTCGGCCTCGATGGACTTGTTGCGGCAGTCCGGAGAGAGTCTGGCGGGGCGGATTGCGATTGTGGATCTGGGTCCACTGGATGTGTTGGAAGTGGAGGCCGATGCCGCAGCCATGAACAGGCTCTGGGTTCGCGGTGGGTTTCCTGACAGCTATCTGGCTGCGAGCGATCAGGACAGTTATGGGTGGCGCAAGGATTTCATCCGTTCCCATTTGGAGCGGGAGATTCCGCTGCTGGGGCCACGGATTCCTGCGGAGACACTGGAAAGCCTATGGATGATGTTGGCGCACAATCAGGGTGGGTTGCTGAACGCTTCCAAGCTGGCATCGGCCCTGATGGTGAGTGCGCAGTCGATTACGCGATATGTGGATCTGTTGGCTGACCTGCTGCTGGTGCGCAGGCTGCGGCCGTATTTTCACAACGCAGGAAAGCGGCTGGTGAAGTCACCGAAAGTCTATGTGCGTGACAGCGGGATTGTTCACGCACTGCTGGGCATTCCTGACTACAACAGGCTGGCGGGGCATCCTGTGGTTGGGCTGAGTTGGGAGGGGTTCGTGATTGAAAACCTGCTGGCGGCAGCCCCAGACCTGACGATGGCGAGTTTTTATCGCACGTCGGCCGGTGCAGAGATCGATCTGATTCTTGAGATTCCGGGGCATGGAATGTGGGCGATTGAGATCAAACGCGGGCTTGCGCCTCGGGCTGAGAAGGGCTTTCATATTGCATGCGAGGACTTGAAGCCGTCGCGCAGATTTTTGGTGGGCGCAGGGACGGACCGGTATTTTGTGAGCGAGGGGTTGGCGGCGATCGGGGTGAGGGAGTTGGCGGCGGAGTTGGCTGCTCTGTAATGGTGGGCAGCGGAGAGCCGCTTGGGTTAGTTATTTCGGGACTATGACGGCCAGGTTTTCGAGCGTCGCGATTTCTGCGAGTGTCTTATCCGAAGTTACGAAGAAATCAAGTTTGCTTGATTCCTGCGACCGAAATAAGCTCAACCATGGCAAGTTCGGAAACGAAAATCACACGCCCATACTCAGCAAAGATTGCGCTTACGACCTCTGCACCGGGTTCCAGGTGGAACCGCTTGGCCAAGGCACTGGAGTCGAGGAAGTATCTCACAGATTAACGGTCGCCTCGAGCGCGGATGATTTCGTCGCCAAAAGAACCGGGCACGTCCTTGAGCGCTTCAAGTGTTTCCTCGATTGTTGGGACGTGGTCCATCATAGCAACTTCGGCCCGGCATCGAGCCATGAATTCGTGGGCAATCAGGTCATCGACAGTCTCCGTTGTCGGTTCGATGATGATTTTGACGCGCTTGTGTTCGTCGAGAGCCAACGGCTCAAGTGGGTGAAGGGCACCGCCTTCGTAGATTGCGTCGGCACGCGTGGCCATATGTTCAGTTTAATTGATTTTCGGAGTGACGGGCGGTTGTTCCGTCATCCAAGAGAGCTTTGGCAGCGGGGTGGATTTATCGTGGCGCATGTCTGTGACGGCGAACTCTGGAGCGGGGCCTGTGGTGTCTTCGCCGGGTTTGAGAAGGCCGCGGCTGAGGAGAATCTGCCGGAGTTCCGTGTTGCATCTGGTGACGAGGGCTCGCAGGTTTTCGGCGTCGGCGAGGAAGTTTTCCGGGCTTTTCCATTTGAATGTGACTCCTGTATTGGGGAGACCATAATGGGCAAGTTGCTGGAGATACATCTTTCGAGATTCATTGTGCGAAGTTAAGCCCTCAATCTGCCGGGCAACCTTCGTTCTGGAATAACGGACAGAAAATGGCTCTTCCGTGATGGTAATTGTCCCGGAATTCGATCCGCCCTGGCTGAGTACGTTCACCCACTTGTGTGGAAAGCCCTCCCGATCCCGCTCCGGGGGCGGTTTTCGGAAGCTGCCGCTGCTCCGACAACCAATTCCAATCGGACCGTCCCAGAGCTCGATCAATATTTGGAGCTTCCAGTCATGGAGAAGCCGGGCGGCAAAACCACCAGGTGGTGCGTTAGCCAGAATGCTGTTAATCGCCGCCCATTGCGTGTCATCCTGCGCTTGATCAATCAGTTCCATCAAGAGTTGGGCGTGCTGTTGTGGAGACTTTGCGAGCAGCACGATCACTGGGTCGAGTGAGCCGTCGATACGCACGCCTACTAGATCGGAAGATGGCACATCTGCATTCATCCGAATCAGCGCGTCCGCTGCGGCCAGTTGCACATCCGGGTGCGGGTGCCGCAGGAGCGGGATGATCTGCGGGATTAGTTCCGGTTGACCGCGTTCGGCAGCCAGGTGTGCGGTCCAGGCCAATACTGTAGGGCCTTGAGTCTGTTGCGCCGCCAGTGGCAATGCTGTGCTCAAGATGAACAGGGCCAGGGTGGCGATCATGCTTCGATTATACGCGGAGACATGGTGCTGGGGAGAAGAGCTTAGGAACCGGTGAACATGCGGTCCGTCCCCTCCGTCCCCGATTAAAGATCCACGAGCGTCGCGCCCCAGGAGCCGGCTTCGGCCGGGGCGTCGCGGAAGGCTTTGACATAGGACTTGCGGGCGAGGATTTTGCGGACGGTTTCGCGCTGGACGCCGATGCCTTTGCCGTGGATGATGCGGAGGGCGGTGAGGCCCAGGGCGTGGGCTTCGTCGAGGTAGGCGTCGACCACTGCTGCAACGTCGCGCGGCGGAACGGTGTGCAGGTCGAACACATCGGTGATAGGAATGCGAATCGGTTCGTCTTCCATTTACATCCTCTGGCGGCGCGCTTCGTAGAGCAGAATGCCGGCGGCGACGGCGGCGTTGAGACTTTCCACGCCCATGGTAGGGATGGCGATGGGTTGGGCGGCCGCCTTGATTTCGGCGCTGACACCGCGGCCTTCATTGCCGATGGCGATGGCGCATGCGCTTCGCAAGTCGGCGGCAGAAGCGAGGAGCGACGCCCGCGGCATGGCGGCGTATAATGGAATTTTCAGATCTAAGAATTCGTTTGTCGCTAAGGCGGCGAAGTAAGGCAGCCGGAAGATGGACCCGGCGCTGGCGCGGACGGCTTTGGGGTTATACGCACTGACTGTGCCTTTGAGGAAGACGGCCCCGGTTGCGCCGAAGGCTTCGGCGGCGCGCAGGATGGCGCCGGCGTTGCCTGGGTCCTGCAGGCCATCGAGCACGATGATCAATGGATCGGGCTTCAGCAGATCGGCGGCTTGCCACTGACGAGGGCGAACCAGCGTGATAACGCCCTGGCTGGCTTCGGTGGAAGAGATTTCGTCGAACAGGCGATCGTCGAGTTCGATCGCCTCGACGCCTGCCGGCAGCCGGTGCGCTGCCGAGGCGCTGACCAGCACGTGTTCGATCTCTACCGGACTGCGCAGGGCCTCTTCAAGCAGATGCAGCGACTCGGCGATCATGGAGCCCGATGCTGTCAATTCGCCCCGCGCGACGGCGCGCTTCAGCATCTTGATGAGCGGGTTAGCGGGGCTGGTGATTCGTTGAGGCGCGGACATTCTAGTAGACTGTAAAAGGATAACGCAGACGTGAGACGCGCGCTATGGATCGCATCGGCGGTTGTGGCATTGCTGTTTGCCACACAGTTGTCGCGAGTCTGGTTTCAGATTCGGGACCAATCAAACGTGGACGAAGCGCACCCGGCTGATGTCATTCTCATTCTGGGCGCGGCCGAATATAACGGACGTCCTTCTCCTGTTTTGAAAGCGCGGTTGGATCATGGGCTGGAATTGTACCGGCACGGGCTGGCGCCGCTGATTCTGACCACGGGCGGCGCGGGCGGCGATCCGATGTTCACCGAAGGCGGCGTGGGGCGGGCTTATCTGACCAAACAGGGCGTCCCGGCCGAGTCGATCATTGTGGAGATGGAAGGCGAGACCACCATGCATTCGACTGCGGCGTCGGTAGAGATCATGAAGCGCATGGGCTTGAAGTCGTGCATTGTGGTGAGCGATGGCTATCACATTTTTCGTGCGAAACGGATGCTGGAATCGCGCGGCGTGAAAGTGTTTGGCTCCCCGCGCTCCAGTCCTGGAAAAGCGACATGGCGCGAATGGTGGCTCTATCTGCGGCAGGCTTTTGGTTACATGTTGTGGACAATGGGCATCACAATCTGAAGAGCGTGCGCAGGCGCTTGGTCTGCACGCGACTGACTGGGACTTCGGTCTGGCGTTTGTCGTCCATGCGAATCTGGAAGCTGGAATTGAACCAGGGGATCACTTCCTTGATGCGATTGATGTTGACCAGCCAGGAGCGGTGAACGCGCCAGAAGAGTTCCGGGTCGAGACTGGCCTGCAATTCGTCAATGGTTTTGTAAGTCGACTCGCCTTCCAGGTTCGAACCCACCACTGTGATGATGCCGTCGACGATGGTGGCGTAGGCGACGTCCTGCACATCCACAATGAAGTTGCGGTTGTCTTTGCGCACCAGGATTTTGTTGCGGTGGCTTGCCGCTGAGGTGTCGGCGGGCGCCGTCGCGGAGGGCTTGGCGCGTTCTTCCATGGCGTTTCGGACGCGATCGATGGTGAGAGCGAGACGCTCTTTTTCGATCGGCTTCAGAAGATAGTCCGTCGCGGCTTCCTTGAAGGCTTCGATGGCGTACTGCTCAAACGCCGTGGCAAGTACGATATGGGGCAGCGGGATGCCGCGCTCCTTCAGATGCTGGATGACGCCCATTCCATCCAGGCCCGGCATCTGCACATCGAGGAAGACGAGGTCGGGTTCGAGCGACTCAATCAATTTCAGAGCTTCCAGTCCGTTTGACCCGGTGGCGATGATTTCCACGTCGGGAAAGTCTTTCAGCAGGTAGGCAAGTTCGTCGGAGGCGAGCGGTTCGTCGTCGACGATCAGCGTGGAAATTGAGGAGACAGTCGCGCGACCGGGCATCTAAATGTTAGTATAACATTAAGGCTTTTTCTAAATTCCTAATTGAAGTTCAACTTCAAAGGCCCGATGACGGCATCTGGAGCTGCTCCGTGCACGGCATCATGTCCGCTTGAGGAAGCTGAAAAAACGCCGCGTTGCATGCCGGCGAAGATCTGATCATGCATCTTGGATTGGAATATTACGACTAAAGAAGCGCACATGAAGGTCCTAGTAATTGGTGGTACTTTGTTCATCGGGCGAAACCTCGTCGCCGAGTTGTTGAAGAATGGTCACGAAGTTTCGGTGCTGCACCGCAAGCCGGAACATGATCTAGGAAAGAAAGTCATCAACTTGACTGGTGACCGGAACGATGCGGAGTCAGTAAAACGCGCCGTAGCCGGTAAGCAGTTCGACGTTGTCTTTGATAATGTCTACGATTGGGAACGCGGGACTACCTGCGCCCAGGTGGAAGGCACGGCGAAGGCGGTTGGGACGAACCTGCAGCGTTACGTGTTTATTTCGAGCGTAGCGGCATACGGCGACGGACTGAATCATCACGAAGGCGATGCCCTGGCGGCCGATACGCATCCAGATACTTATATCCGAAATAAGGCGATGAGCGAGCGGATGCTATTCCGTTTGCATCAGCGGCACGGGTTTCCGGTGACCACGCTGCGCCCTCCGTATATCTATGGACCTGGAAATCCTTTTTACCGCGAAGCCTTCTTCTGGGATCGCTTGAAAGACGCCCGGCCGATCATCATCCCCGGTGACGGACGGCGCCTAATGCAGTTTGTGTTTGTGAAGGATCTGGTGACCGCGTGCCTGAAGGCGATGGTGGAGCCGAATGCCGTGGGGCATGCGTTCAATATTGCCAATGCGCGGCCTGTGACGCAGACCGAAGCTGTACAGGCGATGGCCGATGCCTGTGGCAAGCGGGTGGAGTTTGTGCGGATTCCGCGGGAGCGGATATTGCGCTGCGGCGGGCATCCGATGGGGCCGCAGCTGTATTTCGGAGTCTATTATGACATGCCGCCGATTACGCAGGTGATTGCGAAGGCGCAGCGGGTGCTGGGCTTCCGGCCAACGGATTTCGCTACGGGGTTGAAGGAATCGTACCGGTGGTACTTGCGGCATAATGAACGGCCTTCCCCGGATTACGGGTTTGAGGATGCGCTGTTGGCGAAGGTTGGGGCAGCGGTCGTCTAAGAGGTCTGCCGATGTGGGGCAGATTGGCAATCTGCAGCCGAGTGGTACTCGGCTTTTTTGCCGGGCGAGTGCGACTCCAATACCGCTCGTTTTTTAGATTCCGCTGTCTTTGAGTTAGTATTCGCCTGTCCGCTCGCTTGCGAGCGCTACGTTACATCCGATCCCAATCCTCCTCGAAAGCATCCAAACTACGAGCTTCGTCAATATGTAACACCGGGAGTTCCCGATTCGGGGCTATGATGGGTTATGGCCTACTACACGACCGGAAGACCATCCTCGCCGGAATACGCTCCTTACTTTTCCAGGTATATCGATTTAGTCGGCGGGGAAGACATCATCTTTGCCCTCAGCGGTCAGATTGACCGCACCATCCCCACTCTCCGTGCCGTGAGCGAAGAGGCTTCCATGAAGCGTTACGCTCCGGGCAAGTGGATTCTCAAAGAAGTGCTCGGGCACATGATCGATACGGAGCGGATCTTTGCCTACCGCGCGCTTCGCATCGCCCGCAACGACAAAACAGAACTGCCGAGCTTCGATCAGGACGCATTCGTTGCCGGGGCGAACTTCGATCAGCGGCCGTGGTCAGACCTGCATGCGGAGTTCGAACTGCTTCGCAAGGTGAACATCCTGATGTTCCGCGGCTTCGATAAGCATGCGTGGGAGTTGCGGGGACGGGCCAGCGGCGGCGACCTCAGCGCGCGTGCGGCGGCGTTCATCATCGCTGGCCATGAGCTCGCGCACATGCAGATGATCCGCGAAAAATATATCGGGTAAAGGCTATGTCGAAGCTTCACGAATTCCAGGTGACGGTGGAATGGACGGGCAACCAGGGCACGGGAACATCGGGCTATCGAGCGTATTCGCGTGAACATGTGATCAGCGGCGCGGGGAAACCTGCGCTGGCCGGGTCTTCGGCAACGGCCTTTCGCGGCGATGCTTCGCGTTACAACCCTGAGGAGCTTTTGATTGCGGCGCTTTCGGCCTGCCACATGTTGTCGTACCTGCATCTGTGCGCGGTGAACGAGGTGGTGATAACGGCTTACAGCGATCCGGCAGAAGGGGAGATGGCGCTGGATGCCGATGGTGCTGGCCGGTTCACTTCGGTGACGCTGAAGCCGCGCGTGACCGTCACTGCGGAATCCGACAAAGCGACGGCGCTACGGTTGCACGACGAGGCGGAGCGGCTGTGCTTCATCGCCAATTCGGTGAATTTTCCGGTGCATCATGCGCCGGAGATCATTGGCTGAAATAGAACAAGTAAGCAACAGGCCACCTCGGGCTATCCCTCCAGCCACACAGCCTCCCGTTCCCAACGGAGAGATTCATCTTTTGCCTGAGGACTCTTTTCGTAACCTGCGCGATCCCGCTCCTCATTCGCTGCGTGATCTGCAGTCCGCCGCATTTTTTCATCGGGAACAAACTGGATTGTCTTCATAGTGCATAGCTATCGGAGATAGGTCTTGTAAAAGTAGTAAGCGGCAAGCGTGAAGCCTACGGCGATTACGAACTTCCGAACCGCCGAAGATTTGAAGCGAATGGCCAGGCGCGCACCCAGATAGCCGCCGGCGATGGATGAGATGGCCATCGGCAGTGCATATCCCCAATTCACTTTCCCTTCCATGGTGAACCAGATGGCGGCGACCCCGTTCATCAAGACGGCAAGGATTGTTTTGAGCGCGTTCATTTCGTGGACGTCGCGCATGCCCATGTAGGCGAGGGCGCTGAGCATCAGGATGCCGATGCCGGCGCCGAAGTAGCCGCCGTAGATGCCAACCAGGAACTGCGCGCAGGAGAGTAGGATCAACTGGCTATGGGTGTGTTCAGTGGATGCCTGTGCGGACTTGTTTTTCGTCATGCGCGAAACAATCGGCTGCAACGTAAACAGCGCGGATGCGGCAAGGATCAACCACGGCACGGCCATTGCAAAGTAGTGTTCATCGGTGCGCGTGACGAGCACCGTCCCGATCAAGCCGCCGATGAGACTGGGCGCAAATAACCACCACAGCAGGCGCGGCGGATGCTGAACATCCTGCCGGTAGCCCCAGGCGCCGGCGATTGAGCCCGGGACGAGAGCGATGGTGCTGGTGGCGTTGGCCATGACTGGCGAGAGCACGGCCAGCAGCGCAGGGAACGTAAGCAGCGTTCCACCGCCGGCGATGGAGTTCACTGCTCCGGCAAGAAACGAGCTGACACAGAGCGCGGCATAGATCAGAATTTGATCCATCAGGCGGCACGCTCCAGGGCGGCCGCGGCTGCGCGTGCAGTGTTGTAGTGAATGGTCACGGTGTCCTCCAGCTTCATGGCATAACCTCCGGCCAGTGTAATGCATACGGGGATGTTGCGGGAGAGGGCCGCGTCCAGCACCATGTCGTCGCGCAAACGCAAGCCTTCCAGGGTGAGGCTGAGGCCGCCCAGTTTATCGTTCTCGTAGGGGTCGGCGCCGGCCACATACATAAGCAATTGCGGCTTGAAATCATCGAGCGCGTTTTCGAGCGGCGTGCGCAGGCGCGCAAGGTACTCGTCGTCGCCGATGCTATCGGGCAGATGAATGTCGAGCTTCGATGGCGGCTTGATCGCCGGGTAGTTATTGAACTGGTGAATGGAGAGCGTGAACACGGTGGGATCGGCGGCGAAGATGGCCGCGCTGCCGTTGCCCTGGTGGACATCGACGTCAACAATGATGGCGCGCTCAATCAACTTTTCCGCTTGCAGTTTGCGGATGCCGATGGCCACGTCGTGCACGGCGCAGAACCCTTCGCCGTGGCCGGGAAACGCGTGATGGAAGCCGCCGCCGACGTTGTATGCAGCACGCGATTGCAAGGCCTGCCGCGCGGCCAGAATAGAGCCGCCGGCGGCGAGCCAGAAGGCGTCGACCATGGGCCGGGAATATGGGATTTCCAGCTGCAGGACTTCGTGGTAGCTCAAGGTGCCGTGTTTGAGTCGCGAGATCCAACCGCGGTCGTGGACGAGCATCAGGTCTTCATCAGTGGCAGGCGCAGGGGCTAGGAAATCGGCTTCGGTGGCGAAGCCTTCGGCGAGCATGCGCTGGCGGATGAGCTTGTATTTGATGGAGGGGAAGACGTGGTCGCCGAAGTGCAGGTCGTACCCTTCGTGATAGATCAGTGGAAGCATGATTGGAGTGCCGTAATGATTGCCACGCTGTAGATGTCTTCAGCGGAGCAGCCGCGCGAAAGATCGTTGGCGGGTTTGGCGAGGCCTTGTAGGATGGGGCCGTAGGCGGCTCCGTGGGCGAGGCGTTCGACTAGTTTGTAGCCGATGTTGCCTGCGCCAAGATCGGGGAAAATGAGCGTATTGGCGCGGCCGGCGACGGTGGAGCCGGGCGCTTTGCTCTGGCCGACGGCGGCCATCAATGCGGCGTCAACCTGTAGTTCGCCATCGACATTCAGTTCGGGCGCGCGCTCGTGCACAATGCGCAGCGCTTCGGCGACCTTATCGATGAGCGGGTGTTTGGCGCTGGCCTTGGTGGAAAAACTCAAGAGGGCGATGTGTGGCTCCACGTTCATCAGCGCGCGCACGGACTGGGCGGTAGCGATGGCGATTTCGGCCAGTTCGAGCGATGTGGGATCAATGACGATGGCGCAGTCGGCGAAGGCAAAGATGCCGTTGTGGCCGAACGCGGGGTCAGGCACGGCCATGAAGAGGACGCTGGAGACGGTCTTGACGTTGGGCTGCGTTCCGATGCAGTGCAGTGCGGCGCGGACTGTTTCGGCGGTGGTGTTGGCTGCGCCGCCCACGTAGCCATCGGCGTCGCCGGCGCCGACCATGAGCGCGGCGTAGAAGAGCGGCAGGGAGGCGATGTTCTCTGCCTCCATATGCGTGATGCCTTTGGCGCGGCGGCGCTCATAGTAGACAGAGGCATACTTGGCGCCAGCTTCCACGAACCGGACTCCGGCGGGGGCGCCTGTGAGCGGCGCGGGCCCGATGAGGATTGGCTCAACCAGGCCGTCGTTGGCGAGCCTTGCAGCGGCCGCGAGGACTCGGGGGTCAGTTCCTTCGGGGAAGACGATGCGTTTTTTGGGCTTGATTTGGCGTAAACGATCTACGTGCCCGGCCAGGAAAGCGGAGGCGGTCTCTGGAATCGGCATGAACCTATATTGTAGCGGGTTGGGGACCGGCAGGGCGTTTGGCGTGAAGTAATGACTGAATCGCAATCATCCAGTCTCGATCGGTTCTCACCGGCGCCGATTAGGTGCACCATTCCGCAGCGCGCACTTTGTGAAATGTCGCATTCCACCCTTCGACTGCGCAGAACATACGAGTTGACGAAGACCGCAGCGACCATCGACAATGACCCTAGATCAATCGCTGACAAGAAGTGACACTATGAACATCCTTTTGTGGGTCTTGCAAGGGCTCGCCGCGCTCATGTACGCAGCGTCGGGCGTTATGAAGGTCTTCCTGTTCGACAAAGTAACCGCGGATGTCCCGTCTTTTGGTGCGTTGCCGCGGGAAGTCTGGATGGCCCTCGGCATCGTCGAACTGGTGTGCACGGCCGGGCTGATCGTTCCCGGCGTCCTACACTGGCAGTCGACGCTCACCGTGGTGGCCGCCTCGGTTCTTGCGATCGAGAGCCTTTTGTTCATCTGGGTGCACGCCAAGTATAAAGAGACCCCGACTATCATTTTTAGTTGCGTGCTGGGTCTACTTATGGCGTTCATCGCATATGGCCGAATGTTCCTGATGCCGAGCCTCTGATCGGCGGGCTTGAAAATGTAAACATGCCTCGCTACGATAGCAATAGAGGTGCGCGATGAATTGGCTGGAATGCGACGAGGTAGAAGCGGTTCCCGGCAAGATGGGTGGCAGGCCCGTTGTCAAGGGTACGCGCATTGAACCAGAGACAGTTATTGTAGATTTCGAGTTAGGCTCGCCCGTCGAAGAGATTCACGACAATTTTCCCACCCTGTCCGTTGCGACCATTCGGAAATTGCTTGCCTTCGCCGACGCCCAACAGCCTGTGCATTAGGAGACCTTTTGAGAGTCTTTCTGGACGAATGCGTTCCACAGGCACTTAGGAAGCATCTCTCGCATCACGACACTGTGACGGCGGCATACGCTGGTTATGCCGGTCTTAAAAACGGAGTTTTGCTGCGGGCCGTGATTGCGGGCGGATTCGATGTGCTTGTGACCGGTGATAAGTCGCTGCAATATGAACAAAATTTGACCGGCTTGCGGATAGCTATCGTGTCGCTATCGGCAAATGCATGGCGGCTGGTTTTGCGCAATATTCCACTGATCGTTTTTGCAGTAGACTGCTGCTAAACCCGGATCAATCCAGAGGGTTGAGTTCGAGACTTTCGACAGACGGCAGGGGAAGCCGAGACGGAGTGTCTAGCTTTCCATCTTTCGTATTGCGGTTCAGTCTACGTGCCCGGCCAGGAGAGCGGAGGCGGTCTCTGGAATCGGCATGAACCATTATTGTAGAGGGTCGGTTGAAATCATACAATATGTTTACACCCGATCTGGTTGGCAACAGCAATTAATAAATAGTTTGCGATAGGCTGGTCCACCATCAATCATGAGTCCTATCGCCGCACGGCCACTACAACGCCGCTGGCCCACACCAGAGGTAGAATCCGGAAGTTTGGATTGGCAGCCAACTGCCCGATGAGGACGGGCACTTTTTCGGCGTGGCCGGGGGGCCAGTTGGGTTGCGGAAGCATGTCGTCGATCACGTAAAAACCGCCAGGTTTAACTACCGCCAAGGCGTGTTCCAGTCCATCGTACTTGCCGGACATGGCGTCGGCGAAGACGAGATCGAATGTATCGGGGTTTTGCGAGCGCAGGTAGTCGACGCCATCGGCGTTAACGAGCGTGAGTCGAAGGTCCGCGCCGAGGCACTCATCGGCAACATCCTGCACGGTGCTATCGATATCGACGCTGGTGAGCGTCGAGTGGGCATCCATTCCATCGAGCAGCCAGGCCGTTGCGATGCCGGTACCGGTGCCGAGTTCAAGCATGCGGCCGGCTGGTTTCGATGCGGCCAGCGCGCGCAGCAAGGCTCCTACCATGGGTTCAGAGGCCATCGGGAATTGAAGTTCCGCCGTTCTGGCCATGATTCGCTCCAGTTGCGGTGGTGGTTGAATGTAGGGAATGTCCTGCACCGTCCCAGTCTATCGTACAGCCGGTTCGGGCAGGTGACGAAGACGGCTGGAACGGGTAAAATAGAGTAAATATGCAGACAAAAACATCTACTGAGGAGAGCCTCGCGCAGACGGCTGCGGGGACGAATGATGAGACCAAAGCACGCGAAACGTTTCGCGCGCAGAATCGCGTGAAGCTGGTGGAAAAGGCCCAAGCGGGCGAGAGTGCGCAAAAGCTGCCGGCTGGTTTATATGGCTTCAGTTACACTCCTTATGGGACTGAGACGCCGCTGTTCTTTTCGAAACCCTACGCCAGCTTTGAAGTGCACACGATGGCCGGCGGGGAGCTTCTCACTGTCTGTTTTGCCACCGCCAGCGTGGCTGCGCAGGTGAATTCTGGTGCGGAGACGGAGATGCTGGAGCTGTTCCCTGAAAACGTTGGCGAGGCCAACGTGCCCGTGCTGGCGCCGATTTCGCGCATGGCCGGGGCCAAGGCGCTGCTGCGCGATAAGCACAACTGCCTGCGTGTTCGCATGTTGGCGAAACGCTAACCGCGTTACCATTTCCTTAATGGGCATTATTGATGTAGATCTGGACGTCTTAATTGCGGGAGGCGGCCCGGGCGGACTGGCTTCGGCCGAGGCCGCGGCAAAGGCAGGCTGCAGCGTGCAGCTTGTGGAGCAGAACAAAGAGATCGGATCTCCGCTACGCACCACTGGCGGGAGCTTCGTGGAAGAGCTGAAGGCGCTGGGGATTCCGCAGAAGTTTCTCCATCCGATTCATCGCTGCCGGTTCGTTTCGCCCAATAATGAAGCGGCCTGGGACTACCCAACGGCCATCGCCTGCGTGATGGACGTGAAGGGCGTGTACCAGTTTCTGGCGTGCCGGGCGATCGATGCCGGGGCGCAGATCCGGCTTGGCGTCACTGCCACCGCGCCGTTGATGGAAGACGGCTACGTGCGTGGGCTTCGGCTGCGCGATGCCGCCGGTAAAGAATGGGAGCAGCGGGCCAAGGTGACGATCGACGCCAGCGGATACCGCGCGTCGCTGATGAAGCAATCGGGCGTGCACAAGGGCTCGCGGCGGTTTGGCGTGGGCGCGGAGTACGATCTGTACGCGCCGCATTACGATGAGACTGAGGCGGTGCTGATCGTGGGCAGCAAAGTGGCGCCCTCGGGCTATGCGTGGTTTTTTTCCGTGGGGCAATCACCGCGTGCGTGCCGGCGTGGGGATCATCCATCCCGATTCGCATGCCAGCGCGGATGCGTTCCTGGACGATCTGATCCGTAATGGCAGCCAGTTTGGCGTTAATCTGACCGGCGCGCAACCAGTAGAGTATCACTACGGCATGATGCCTTCCGATGGTATGAATGACCCAATCACAGGCGACGGAATCCTGGGCGTGGGCGATGCCGCCGGGCAGCCTTCGGCACTGGTGGGCGAGGGGATCCGGTGGTGCATTGAGGCGGGTCTGATGGCTGGCGCCGTGGCGGCTGAAGCGGTGAAGGCGGGCGATGTCTCGGGCGCGTTTTTGGCGCGTTATGAGCGGCAGTGGAATGCGAAGCACGCGCGGAATTTGAAGATTGCGCATGAGATCAACAAACGGATTTCATTTTGGGATGACGAGAAGTGGGACCGGCGGACGGAGTTGCTGAAGATGTTCACGCCGGAACAGTTTGCCGAGGCGTTGAAGACGAACTTGACCGGGGCGTGGGCGGCTAAGTTGATCTGGTCGAATCCGCGGTTGTTAAAAGAGGGCGTGCGGAAGCTGGCGGCTTTGGCTTTGGGTGGATGAACGGAGCCGCATCTCTGTATGCCGAGCGCGCGATCTCACCGCTGGGTGTAGACTCAAATTAGGGAGTTCAGTCATGGCCAACGTCTTCGACGTCGCTGAATACATATTGCGCAAGTTGGGTCCCATGCCAGCAATGAAGCTCCAAAAGCTCGTCTACTATTCTCAAGCATGGTCGCTTGTTTGGGATGAGGCGGCGCTGTTTGACGAAGAGATTCAGGCTTGGGCGAATGGTCCAGTGGTGCGCCCGCTTTATGACGATCATCGCGGACTCTTTACAGTTCGAAAGATCGCCAAAGGGAACCCAGAGGCACTAACCGAGTCTCAGCGCGAAACCGTGGATGGAGTGTTGAAGTTCTATGGCCAACAGTCCAGCCAATGGTTAAGCGATCTTACCCATCAGGAAGCGCCGTGGAAAGACGCGCGATCCGGAATCCCGGCCGGTGAGCCGAGTAATAACCCCATCTCACACGCAGCGATGTCTGAATATTACGGCAGTCTTTAGCTGTCGACGAGCAAAGTCATAAGGGCCAAAGCGCAATTCAATCCTGAAGCGAAGAAGCACCCCAGATCCGTAGAGTCGACCAGCTATCACGGACTGTACCCCTCGTGGCGAGTTGGGCGGATCGATATGAAACCGCCCTTCGGATGCCAGGAATTGACAGAATGCGAATGGTATCGACTTTGGAATCACCTGCGGGAATTGGAAAAGCAAACGTGGGAAGCGATCCTGGTCCGGGGCAAAAAACAAAACCATAACGTTGCGATTGAAGACTTGTCCAAACCAGCGCAGGACAGGCTGACTGAGATGTTCCGGCCTTTGGATTTCGACGACCTGCTTTCCTTGCGGTTGTCAGGTAAAGAGCGGATTTGGGGCATTCTGGACAGGGGCAGCGTGACGTTGTTGTGGTGGGATCCTGAGCACGAGGTTTGTCCCTCCCGCTTAAAACACACGTAGCTAGAGCTTGTCCCAAATTTTCCTTTATACGCAGGGGCATGATTACGCCTCCGAATCGGAATCAAACAAAACGATACGATTTTGTTTGATTCCGTCAAATTCGAGGTTTATAATTTGGAATGCCCTCCCGCTCAAGCGTTG
>CAIRSA010000124.1 GCA_903881085.1 uncultured Acidobacteriia bacterium | reverse complement strand
AGGACGGTTCCACGACGAGCCAAGCAGTCGCCCATGGCCAAACGGTAGATCATAGACATAACTGAGCGATAACGTTTGCGAGATGTCGTTGGCTGAAACCGATCGTTCGGACCGCATGTCGTATTGGTTTTGAATCGTGGCGTTGGCGCCGACCACGGCCGTGATTGAGTTATCGTCGATCAGCTTCTGGAACGTGTAAGAAGCCAGCAGCGTGAGGCCCGCACTAAAGCGTTTTTCCGTCTTAAATTGGAACGAGTGATAGATTGACTTTGCACCGCTGGGGAAGGCCAGTCCCACACTGGTGAATTGAGGGAATCTGACTGCCAGCAGGCTGGCGGGTACTGTGGCTGTGGAGAGCGTGCCGGTGGTGATGATGCCGAAGAATGGATTTTTCACCTGTTGTTGTAACTGGGTGGACAACTGTTCTGGCCGCAGCTGATTCAGATTGATGTTGTTATAGGAAAGATGCAAGCCGTGGCTACCCACATAGCCCGCTTCCAATTTCACAGAACCTGGCAGTTGTTGCTGCATATTAAAGCTCCAGTTTTCGGTGTAAGGAACGCTGATGTCGCCAAGCAACGCCGCGCTGACGCTGGTGCCAACCGCTGTTGCCAGTCCCTGAGAGTTAGCGGTAATTGGTTGCAGGCCGCCAGGGAAGGGAGTGCGCAAATAGTTGGTTGGCGTGACTCCGTTGGCCGCACTTACAAATTGGGTGGTGCTGCTAAAGCCGGCGCTGCCTTGCGTGCCGCTGGCGGAATACAGCGAAGGGGCGTGGAAGATGCCGAAGGCGCCGCGCAGAACGGTGCGTTTGAACAGTTCATAGGCGAAGCCGAAGCGGGGATCCCAGCCGTTTTTATCAGCCGCTTCTGCGCGGCGCCCGAGCGAGCCGACGCCATTGAAGACAAGCCCGCCCTTCAAATTAGGTAGGCCGGCGGGCCCCGCCAGCGGTGAAGCTGCGTTGGGATCGAATTGATTCATGCGGTTGTAACGTTCGGTAAGCGGCAAATCAATGCCGTATCGAAAGCCGAGGTTGAGCGTGAGGCGGCGCGAGACCTTCCAATCGTCTGCGACATAGCCTGCGTAATACATGCTTTCGGCGGCAACCGACCGTGGTAGTTGCAATTGGCCGCTGCCTGTACCCAGCAAAAACGATGCGAACGCGTCGCCTGCCGTGGCTGTGGCGGCGTTCGGATTCGGGCCTTGAGTGAAAGTACGTGCGAAGGTGAAGGTGCCGGTGATATCGGCGCCCTGGCTGACGTTGGCCTGCATAACCCGCCATTCTCCGCCGAATTTGATCAAGTGCCGTGAGAGGACTTTCGTGTTGTTGCTGCCGAGTGATTGTGTATTGTAGCCGGCGGGTCCCCATTGCGAGCCTCCGCCGTTGCCGAGACTAAAGTAGCCGGCGGGTTGGATGCCGGGGAACATCAGGCCGGCGGCCTGGCGCATATAGGAGGGGAAGCCGAGGGATACGGGATCGAAGTTGAGGCTGCGCGGTATACGGCCTTCGGTGGAGCGGCCGTAGCCGAAGCGAATGTCGAAAAGTAGAGTCGGGCTATGGGTGTAGGTATAGTCGAAGGCGGCATTAATGAAAGTGTCAAGGATATTGACGCCGCCCTGCGCAATGCCGATGTCGCCTGGCACATAGTTGGCGGGCGTGGCGTCGTCAATGCGGCGCGAGGCACGCAGGAAAAAGCGGTGCTGGTCATTGATGTTTTCGTCGAGTTTGGCGTCGTAGTTAGTGATGTTGTCGGCGGCGGCGCCTGCTATGAAGAAGTTGTTGGTGAACGTGAACGGGCTCCCAGGCAGGTTGGGCTGCGGATAGTATTTGGCGGCGTTGGCGGCGACGGTGTCGAACCGGTTGGCGGGAATTGTATTGCCGGGGAACGCCTGGCGCGTAAAGGCGGCGCCGTTCTGCGTTGTCGTAGCGGGGTCGTAGATTGAGATAAGCGCTCCGGCGGCGTTGCGCGTCTGAGAAAAGTCGCCCGCGCGCTGAAGTAACGTAGGGACGGTGGTGTTGAGGTTGCTGGCCGAGGTCTGGCGCTGGGCTTCATAGCCGAACAGGAAGAAGGTTTTGTTGTGGCCGTTGTAAAGCTTCGGGATCAGCACCGGCCCGGTTATGGTCGTTCCGAATTGGTTGCGTTTGAAGCTGGCCAGTGGGGCGCCCGCTTGATTGGAGAAAAAGCTGTTGGCGTCGAGTTTGGAGTTACGCAGAAATTCGAAGAAGCTGGCGTGTAATTGATTTGTGCCGGACTTGTAGATGAGATTGACGACGCCGCTGCCGCTGCGGCCGAATTCGGCCGAGTAGTTATTGGTTTCGACTTTAAACTCCTGCACGCTGTCGACCGAGGGGTAGGCCGTGAACCCTTGTATCGGATTTGTGAGTGCCGTGGCAGAGGGGATGCCGTCGACCATTAGCGCGGCGGTGCCTGGGCGGCCGCCATTGATGGAGATGTTCACATTGTTGTACTTGTCGCCAACATTACCTGTGACGCCTGGAGCGAGGAAAACGAGCGACCAGGAGTTGCGGGAGTTGAGCGGTAGATTGACGATGCTGCGATTGTCGATGACCTGGCCTACAGTGGAGGTGCTGGCGTCAAGCAGCGGCGATTGTCCGGTGACCTCGATGGTTTCAGAGGAAGTGCCGATTTCCAGGCGGATGTCGAGTCGGGCGGCCTGGTTGACTTGCAGGTCGATCCCCTGACGGCCGGCACGTTTGAAGCCTGTGGCCTCGACGAGTGCGCGGTAAGGGCCTGGAGTAAGGGACGCAGCGACGTAGTGGCCTTGGTTGTCTGTGGACAGGGTGGTAGTAACGCCTGTGCCGGTGTTCGTGATGTGGACGGCGGCGTTGGGAATAGCTGCGCCGGCAGGATCAGTGATGGCGCCTTCCAGCGAGGCTGTGATGGATTGGGCGTGGAGTGAGGCGGTCAGCCAGAGCGTGGCGGTTAGGATGAGGTGCATCGTGACGGCTCCCTTTTCTGTTGGAGCCAGTCTATCATAGTAGCCCCTGGCCGCCCGCTTCTCTAACCGCGCTAGCTGAGTTGCTCGAAACGCCCGTTCACATCAATTACATTCCAATGCTCTTTCAGTTGGTTGCCGGCGATGCGGACAATGTCGATGACGCGGATTGCCACTTGGCGGCCGGTGGGGGCGATGCCGTCAAATTCGCCTTGAATGGGTACAGTGAAAGGTCTTTCGGGTGACAACGCGGCCGCCATCGGCAAACTGTTCCAAGACGTCCCAGTGCGAGTCAGGAAAGGCGGCGCGCAACATGCGAAACAACGACTTTCAGACCTCCTGATCTCCTGGAAAATGAGGTAACCGCTCTCTGACGGTCGAGGCTCGGCAGATTCCCAATGCCACCGAGCCTCGACCGTCAGGGAGCGGTTGTCCTGGCTCAATCTAAATTCCACGCCGCATGACATCAGGAGTCCGGGACGGGAACGGCAAATGGATCTGTGATAATTGAGCCGTGGAATCGGTGCGCGACGTGGCCTCAGACCGCTGCTACGCGAATCCTTTTTGCTCTAACCCCCTGTACTGCGTTACAATAGGGTTTTTGCTTCGCTCGGCGAGGTGGGGGAGGTGTGTGTGTTTCTTAGCGTACGTGAACTGGAAGTCAAGAGTGTACGTTTTGAACAGACTTTAGCCCCCGGCGTCCTGAGTTTTGAATTAGAGGACGTGAAGCAGGCGGGGCCGCTGACGGCCGCAGGCACGGTGGAGCTGGTCAGTTCGTCGGAAGAGATAGATGTTGCCGGGAATCTGAAGGTTGAGATGACCGGGGTGTGCGACCGGTGCCTGGAGCCGATCAGCCTGCCTGTTGAATGTGAATTCGACCTTGCGTATTATCCGGTGGACGATGCCGGGGACAAGAGCGAGGCGGAGATTAAGAGTTCGGAAACCGAGGTCGCCTATTACCATGGGAACGGCCTTGAGTTAGAAGATGTTTTGCGGGAGCAGGTGCTGCTCTCCATCCCGATGCAAAAGCTGTGCCGGGAAGACTGTTTAGGAATCTGTCCGCATTGCGGGCAAAACAGGAACCTGGCCACATGCGCCTGCCGCGTAGAAGCGGTGGACGACCGCTGGTCGGCCCTG
This sequence comes from uncultured Acidobacteriia bacterium, assembly GCA_903881085.1. GTDB lineage: Bacteria > Acidobacteriota > Terriglobia > Bryobacterales > Bryobacteraceae > CAIRSA01. The sequence continues at coordinate 35,219 of CAIRSA010000124.1, read as the reverse complement.
AAAAATTTATAAGGAACTAAGATGCCAAATCCAAAACGACGCCATTCCCAAGAGCGTAGCTCCACTCGTCGCGCTCACGACCATTTGAAGGCGGCCAGCCTGGCTGATTGCGCCAACTGCCACGAAAAGATCATGCCTCACCGCGCTTGCCCGTACTGCGGGATGTACAAGGGCCGTGAAGTTATCGAAACCGAATCCAACGCATAGTTGGATAGCCGCAAGTTGAAGCACTCGTACTCTTTGCCTAATCTATGGTGACCATCGCGGTCGACGCAATGGGGGGCGACCACGCCCCCAAGTCCGAAGTCGAAGGGGCCTTAAAGGCCGTCAAGTCTCTCGATGTCCAGGTGATTTTAGTCGGTCGCGAAGATGTCATTCGTCGCGAGCTGGATAGCCATGGATCTTGGGCGGAATACCCTATTAAAATTCAGCACGCCAGCGAAGTTATCACTATGGATGACAACGCGGCGAAAGCGATGCGTACGAAGAAAGACAGTTCCATTCGTGTGTGCGCGCGTCTGGTGAAGGACGGGTCGGCGCAGGGCATGGTTTCGGCTGGCAATACCGGGGCTGCCATGGCTACGTCGAAGATGGTGTTGGGCGTTGTGCCGGGCGTGGACCGGCCTGCGCTGGCGACTCCGTTTCCGACGGTGAAGGGCAAGCCGACGCTGTTGATCGATGCCGGGGCGAACGTGGACTGCTCGGCCGAGATGCTGGCGCAGTTCGCCATCATGGGCGAGATCTATTCGCGTGTGATTTTCAAGACCGACAAGCCGCGGGTGGGCATCCTGTCCATCGGCGAAGAAGAACACAAAGGCAACGACCTGACCAAGGCCGCGACTCCGCTTTTCAAGCTGCTTCCGATTAACTTCGTGGGCAACGTGGAAGGGCGGAATATTTTCGATGGCAGCGTGGATGTAGTAGTTTGCGATGGCTTTGTGGGGAACGTGGTGCTGAAGGTCAGCGAAGGATTGTCTGAGGCGATCCGTCATATGTTGCAGGATTCGCTGCGGGCCACGATCACTGGCAAGATCGGCGCGGTGTTTTCGCGCAGCGCGTTCCTGGACTTTAAGAAGCGTACGGATTACTCGGAGTATGGCGGGGCGCCGCTGCTGGGTGTGAAGGGCGTTTCAATTATCGGGCACGGGCGGTCCAATGCGAATGCGATTAAAAACGCAATTCGCGTGGCGGCTGAGTTTGCCGAAGGCCAGGTGAACCGGCGCATCGCGGAAGAGTTGGCGCGCACGCAGTTGTTCTCTGAAACCGCCGGCACGGAGTAGGTTCCTTATGTTTAAGACGGCGCTGTTGGTTGCGTTGCTGCCCCTGGCGTTTGGGCAAAAGCTGGACCCGGTCCAGTGGACCATCGCCGCGGACGCGAAAGAGGCGCCCGCGGGGGCGAAAGTCCTGCTGCGGTTGACGGCCGAAATTCAACCCGGCTGGCATCTGTATTCCTTGACCACGCCTAAGGGCGGGGCGAATCCCACCACAATTAAGCTTGAGGGCGGACGGGTGTATCAGCCCGCGCCGGCGCGCAAGTTCGATCCCAATTTCCAGGTTGATACAGAAACATTTGAGGGCAAGGTTCCCTTTCTGATTGAGGCGGTGGTTCCGGCTGGGGCAGTGGGCGAAGTCGAGTTGACGGCGAATATGCGGTACCAGGCTTGCACTGAGAAAGAATGCCTGCCTCCGCGTAAGAAGACGGCTGTGGCGAAGGTGGCGGTTGGTGGGACGGCTGCGGCGGTGGCGATTCCTGCGGGGTACACGGCGTTTGACGCAGCGGCTGCGGCGACGGTTCCGGCGGCTGCGGCGGCTGCGGCGGCGAAGCCTGCGGATCAGAGCCTGGGCAGCTTTTTGTTGGTGGCGTTTGGGTTGGGCATTGCGGCTATCTTTACGCCATGTGTGTTCCCGATGATTCCGCTGGTGATGTCGCAGTTTTTGAATTCGGGCTCGCAGGCGTTGCGGCAGGCGGTCGTGTTTTGCTTGGGCATCGTGGTGCTGTTCAGTTCCATTGGGCTGGGCATCACGGCTTTGGTGGGTCCGTTCGGCGTGGTTCAGTTGGGCGCGAATCCTTGGGTGAATCTGTTTATTGCTGCGATCTTTTTTGCTTTTGGACTGTCGTTGTTGGGCGCGTTTGAGCTGACGATTCCTTCGGGGTTGTTGACGCGAATGAACCAGGCTTCGGAGCAGGGAGGAACATTGGGCAGCCTCCTAATGGGCCTGACGTTTGCGTTGACATCGTTTGCTTGCGTGGGGCCGTTCATGGGCACTTTGTTGGCAGCTTCGGTTCAGGGGGATAAGTTGCAGCCGGTGCTGGGGATGATCACGTTTAGTGCGGGACTGGCTTCGCCGTTCCTGTTGCTGGCGTTGTTTCCGAAGTACCTGCAAAAGCTGCCGCGCAGTGGTGGCTGGTTGTCGCGGGTGAAGGTGGTGATGGGCTTCATCGTATTGGCGCTGATGTTGAAGTATTTGAGCAACGTCGATCAGGTATTTCAGTTGGGAGTGCTGCCGCGCGAGCGTTTTTTGGCCGCGTGGTTTGTGCTGTTCAGCTTGCCGGGATTGTATCTGCTTGGCTTCCTGCGGTTGGAAGGAGTGAAGCGCGATGAGACGGTTGGGATTGGCCGGCTGCTTTCGGCGGTGGTGCTACTGGTGATTGCGTTTAGTTTCCTGCCTGGTATGTTCGGGTTGCGCTTGGGCGAGGTCGAGGCATTTATTCCTGCTCCAGTGGCTACGCTGGGCGTTGGCGGCGGTGGCGAAGGCGGCCTCAAGTTTTTGAAGAACCAGTACAAAGAAGCTCTGGCGCAAGCGAAGGCCGAAAATAAACGCGTGTTCCTCGATTTCACAGGCTACACCTGCACGAACTGCAAATGGATGAAGGCCAATATGTTCCCCAAGCCGGAAGTGAACGCGGCGCTGAAGGATTTCGTGCTGGTGGAGTTGTACACCGATGGCACGGACGCCGCTTCGGTAGAAAATCAACAGCTGCAGGAAAAGCGGTTCGGGACTGTGGCGATTCCGTTCTATGCGGTTGTCGATGGGGATGAAAAAGTCGTTGCCCAGTCGGCTGGTTTGACGAAGGACGCCGCGGAGTTTTTGAAGTTCTTGAAGCAGGGCGGAGCATAATCATGCACCGTTCGCTGCTGTTGCTGCTCACCATCGGACGGTTGATGGGGCAAGTGACAGCCGTCCGCGGATTTCCACCTTCGCAGTGGCATGCGGAGCACGAATGGGAAAATCGAGCTCACCAGATCACCAATGCCGCGCGGGCCGGCGAGTACATGAAGCGGATGTCGGCGGAGCCGCATCATGCGGGCTCCGCAGCATCGAAGGCCGTTGCAAACTACGCACTGCAACTGCTGCAATCGTGGGGCTATCAGGCGTCGATTGAGACGTTTGAGGGACTACTGCCGTATCCAACGCTGCGCCAGGTGGAGATGGTCGGGCCGGTGAAGTTCCGGGCGCGGCTGGATGAGCCCGTGATTAAAGAGGACCCTGATACGGCTACGCGGCTATCGCTGCCTCCGTTCAATGCGTATTCGGCAGCCGGGGATGTGACCGGGCCTCTGGTCTACGTGAACTACGGCACTCCGGACGACTACGAATACCTGAAGAAGATCGGCGTGGATGTGAAGGGTAAGATTGTAATCGCACGCTATGGCGGCAGTTGGCGCGGGGTGAAGCCGAAGGTCGCGGCCGAGCATGGCGCGCTGGCCTGCCTGATTTATTCTGATCCGAAGGACGATGGGTACTTTGCCGGCGATGTCTATCCCAAGGGCCTGTATCGCCCATCAATGAGCGTGCAGCGCGGCAGCGTGATCGACATGGCGATTCAGCCAGGCGACCCGTTATCACCGGGGTGGGCTTCTGAAAAGGGTTCGAAGCGTTTGCCGCTGAGCGAGGCGGCGACGCTGATGAAAATTCCGGTGCAGCCGCTGTCGTATGACGACGCCAAACCGCTGCTGGAGCAGTTGAGTGGCGCAGTGGCTCCCTCGGGATGGCGCGGGGCGCTTCCCATCACCTACCACGTCGGTCCTGGGCCGGCTACGGTGCATGTGAAGTTGAAGTTCGACTTCGCTACGCGGCCGCTTTACAATGTGATCGCCCGCATGCCCGGAGAGACGGATTCCGGCCAGTGGGTGATCTACGGGAATCACCATGACGCCTGGGTCAACGGTGCCAGCGATCCGGGCAGTGGTGCGGCTAGTCTGCTGGAATCGGCCAGGGCGCTGGCAGAGGTTCGGCGTCAGGGGTGGAAACCCAGGCGCACGGTCATCTTTGCGCTGTGGGATGGCGAGGAGTTCGGTTTGATCGGTTCCACCGAATGGGTGGAGAAGAATCTGGTCGCGTTGCAGGCCAAGGCGGTGGCCTATTTCAATTCCGACACCAATAGCAGGGGCACGTTTTCGGCCAGCGGGTCGCCGACGCTCGAAGCCTTCCTGGAAGAGATCGCGCGGGATTTGAAAGATCCCATTTCGGGACAAAGTCTGGCGGAAATGAAGTTGGCGCCTAGCGGATCGCCAGCGGCGTTCCGGCTGGGTGCGCTGGGCGCTGGAAGCGACTACGTGGCCTTCACGCATCATGCCGGTGTCGCGGGAGCGAATCTGGGGTTCAGCGGAGTGAGCAGCGGGACGTATCATTCGCTGTACGACACTTTTGGCTGGTATACGCGGTTTGCCGACAAGGACTTCCTCTATTGCCAGTCTCTGGCGAAAGTGAATACTTCCGTGCTGATGCGGATGGCCGGGGCTGCTGTGATTCCATTTGAGTATTGGCGCATGGCGCGCACGATCCGGGCGTACCTGGCGGACCTGGAGATGGCTGCCGGAATGAGCGTCAACAAGCTCCAACTAGGCTCGGCCAATGCGGAGGTCAAGCGAATGGACGTTGCGGCGCGGCGTTTCGAAGACAGTCTGGCCAAGGTGATGGCCATGCCAGCGATGCCTGTGCTGGCCGAAGTCAACCAGGCCATCTATCAGGTCGACCAGGCCTTGCTGTTGCGTTCGGGGCTGCCCGGGCGACCCTGGTATAAGAACGCGATATCCGCTCCCGGCCTGTACACCGGCTATGGCGCCAAGACCCTGCCCGGCATTCGAGAGGCGATGGAGGCGGGGAATTTCGAAGTTGCGGCTCGTCAGGCGCGCGCCCTGGGCCGCATTCTCCAGAATGTGACGGCGCGCATTGACGCGGCTACGCATCTGCTCGACGAGGCCGCGGCTTCCACTTCGCGATAAATACTTCTTCGGCAAGTGCATCCAACTCCTTATTCAGTTTTGAACGCCAGGCAGAAAGTTCGCGCTGGCGGAGTTTTTCCAATAACTCGTAGTTCCGTTTAGCCTCGCGGATTCGCAACATCTGCTGTTCGATCCGCTGCTGGCATTGCTGCTTCTGCCAGTTCAGCTGGACGCGACGGCGGAGCGCGAATTGGCGGTACTGGTTGAGGACTTCGAAGTCAAACGACTGCAAGGCGAGATTGGGGTCAAACAACCGCTGGGTCTCTTTTGCAATCTCCTGCGTAATTTCCTTTTCGGCCTCTTCGATAGCCGCCATTTCGTTGTAAGACGGCGCCAGCTTGGCTTCTTCCAACTCAAGCTGGCGCTGCCTGAGATTTTGCACCGATTCCAGGGGGAAGTGAAAACGCTTCATGGGATCAGGCTGGAAACTGCAAGGAATTGTTGCAGCGTTTGTTCACAGCTGGATTTAGCCTCGGAGTCCTGTTTTAGAAACGCATCCAGTTCCGGGCGCGCACGAATGGCGGCGTCGAGTTTGGGATTCGAGCCCGAGGCGTAGGCGCCCAGGTTGATCAGATCCTCCGCGCGGTGGAAGGCCGACATGGCCTCGCGCACTTTTTGCGCGGCCAATTTTTGTTCGGGCGTAGAGATCTTCGATGCCAACCGGCTGACCGAGTTGAGAATGTCGATGGCCGGGTAGTGTCCTGCCGAACCTAACTCGCGGGATAGAATAATGTGGCCGTCGAGGATGGCGCGCACGGCGTCGCAAACCGGTTCGTTGAAGTCGTCGCCTTCCACCAGGACCGTGAAGAAGCCGGTGATGGAGCCCTTCTGGAAGTTGCCGGCGCGTTCAAAGATCCTGGGCAGCAGATTGAACACCGACGGGGTGTACCCTTTCTGGCTGGGAGGCTCTCCCGCAGCGAGGCCGATTTCGCGTTGCGCCATGGCAAGGCGAGTGACAGAGTCCATTACCAGCAGCACGTCCGCGCCCTGGTCGCGGAAGAATTCGGAGATCGCCAGGGCGACGAAGCTGGCGCGCAGGCGCAGCGGAGCCGGGCGATCGGAGGTGGCGACGACGACTACTGAGCGCTTCAAGCCCTCTTCGCCCAGTTCGTGTTCCAGAAATGCCAGCACCTCGCGGTTGCGCTCGCCGATCAACGCGATGACGCTGACGTCGGCAAAGTTGTGGCGCGACATGGAGCCGAGCAACGTGCTTTTGCCTACGCCGCTGCCACCGAAGAGGCCGATGCGTTGTCCTTTCCCGCACGGAAGAAGACTGTCGATAGCGCGGATGCCGGTCACCAGCGGGTCAACGATGTGTTTGCGTTCCAGCGGTCCAGGCGGAGGCTTGTAGAGTTCGTACATCGCCTCGGGATTGATCGGCGGCCCGCCGTCCATGGGGCGTCCAAACCCGTCGAGAACCCGGCCAAGCAGTTCATGGCCAACCGCAACGCGGGACGCCTCGCTGCGCGCCACGATGGTATCGCCCAATTGCAAGCCGTCGGTCTCTTCGAGCGGCATGGTCAGCACGCGGCCGTCGCGAAATCCGATGACCTGGGCGCGGATCGACTTGCCTCCGCGGGTTTCGATTTCGCAAAAGTCGCCAACTCCGGTGGCTGGTCCGTCGGCTTCGATGAGAAGTCCGACCATGTCGGTGACGCGGCCGCAGCGGCGCCACGTATCCATGGAGGAGAGCGCTTTCACGTATGGTTCAGTGTTCCAGGATTCCATCTGCAATGCGTTATCTCCTCAGGTCGGCAAAGCCGCGTTCGATCTCCGATAGCTGCGCCTGAATGGAAGCGTCGATGTTGCCGCGGGTGGTTTCAAAGATAGCGGCGCCGCGCTCAAGAGCTGAATCGGCTACGACAACCAGTTGCTGCGGTGCGCCGATGGTTGTCAGCATGGGTTCGACCACAGCCGCATCGGCCGGATGGAGTCGTACACGATGCACTTCGCGGGCATCTATGGATTCGAGCACCACGCGCACCAGAGCCAGGATCGCGTTGGTGTCGATCGACAATTCGCGGTGCAGGATTTTGCGCGCGATGGCAAGCGAAAGCTTCACCAGATCCTGTTCCGCCTCTTTGCGGAAGCGGCTGCGGTAGCTGGCCAATTCCTCGATGGTGCGCGTCATCTGTTGCAATACAGGTTGGAGGGCCGCGTTCGTCGTCGCGGAACCCGCTGCTTCTCCTTCGCGGTAGCCGGCGGCACGGGCGGCATCGGCGCGGCGTATCGTCTCCAATTCCATTTCTGAGATGCGCATCTCGAGCAGCCGCACTTTGTCGCTGTCCGGGTCTTTGTCCGCTTCCGGCGGAGTGTTCTCGTGTGTAGGAGAAAACAATCCGGCAATCCTCTCCACTGAATGCCATTGGAGCGTTTCAATGCCTTTGTCGTTTCCGCGAATGATCTTAGACGACATACTGATCGCCGCCCGCGCCGCCCTTCATGCTGATAACGCCTTCATTTTCCAACTGCCGTACAATGGCGATGATCTGCTGCTGCGCCGATTCCACCTCTTTGATCTTGATAGGCCCCAACGCTTCCATGTCTTCCTTTAACATCTCTGAGCCGCGCGCAGACATCGACTGCATGAAGTGGTTGCGCAGCGAATCGCTGGTGCCCTTCAACGCAACCGTCAGCAGTTTGCGGTCGACCCTGGACAGCACCTCTTTGATCGCATCCTGGCCAATGGTCAACAGATCTTCGAAGACAAACATCAGCTGGCGGATGGTTTCCACAAGCGCGGAGTCGGCGCCTTCGATGTTATCCAGAATCTCTTTGCTGGAGACAGAATCGAGCCGGTTGAACATTTCCGCCACAGCGCGGATGCCTCCGTAGCTTTCGCGGCTGAGTTCGCCCAGGGCCTTCAGTTTTTGGCCGACGATGGTAGCGATGCGGTTGATTATCTCTGGCGATATCTGGTCCAGGTTGGCCATGCGCAAGGCCACGTCGCCGCGGATCTCCTGCGGTAGGGAAACCAGCAAGCCGGCCGCCTGCGATGGATTCAAGTGCGAAAGGATCAGCGCGATGGTCTGCGGGTGCTCACTGTGAATAAACTTGGCGAGTTGCTGCGGATCGGCCTTCTGCAGGGCGTCGAAGTTGGCCAGATCGTTGCCCAGCGTCTTCATCAGACGGTCAAGCAGCGAGCGGGCGTGTTCCGGGCCGAACGCGTTGATGAGCAGCTTACGCGCATAGTCGATGCCGCCTTTCAAAACGTAATCATGGGCGACCGACATCTGATAAAATTCTTCGAGCAGTTTTTCCGCTTGCTCAGCCGAGACCGAGCCGATGCGCGCGATCTCACGGCCCATAATATGAACCTCTTCCTCGTCGAGGTGCTTAACGATGTCCGCGCTGACCTGATCGCCCAAGATTACCATCAGGATGGCAGCCTTGCGCAAGCCAGACATGTGCAATTCGTCGTCTTTAATCTCTACACTCATCGCCCCTCCTCATTCAGCCAGGTTCGTATCAGGTGCGCAATGGATTCGGGATTCTTTTTCGCCTCTTCGGCGATATGCTTGGCCAGGACCTCACCGCGCTTGGTGGGAACGTCAGGCAGCTTCAGCATAGCGATGGCTTTCATCTCTTCCGCCTCGCGCAGCGCCGCCTTTTCTTTCATTTTTTCCTCTAGCTGCTTGGCGAGGCTATTGGGGTCGAGGTCCAAACCTTCCTTGCCTGCTTCCGCGGCGCCGAGTTCGCCGGCCGCAGCAGGCTGTCCGCCTTCCAGCGTCTTGGCTGCCGAGGCCTTGCCCTTCTTGGGCTTCCTTGCGAGAAGTTTCTTTATCAGTTTGCGAAGCAAGAGAATTACTCCTGTGACGAGCAACAATACGATCACCAGCGCGGACGGGATCAGGAACTTGTTTTCCAATGTGTCATTTACAAGCGCCTCCAACTGTGGGGCGATCCATGGTGGCGCCCAGGGAATCTTGATCTTCGGCCTTAGCGCTAGTGTTGCCGGCGAGGCAGGAGGTGGAACCAATTGCAATGTGTTTTCAAACGGCAACGCTTCCACGATGAGCTGATCGCCGCGGTCTTCGTCGAAGCCGGCGACTCCGCTGATCAATTCGCGGATCGATTTCAGACTCTCCGGAGTCGGCGGCACAACAACTCTGGTCTTCTTGTTTTCCGGCCCATCCCAGCGCACCGTGTGGTCAAGTAGTACGGAGATGGACATACGCTTCACCGCGCCCTGAGGCAGTTTGGTGCGCTTCACCAAGCGGCTGGTTTGGAAAACCAGGTTGTCGGTTTTACGTGAGGTAGTGGTTAAGCCTCCGTTGCTTCGCGGCGGCGGTCGCGGCATGTTCGAAGCCGTGCCGGGCGTTCCGCCAGCGGCGTTCAGTCCTGAGGCATCCTCGGTCTTTTGCGAACTGAGCATGACCGAGCGGTCGGGATCAAAGACCTCTTCGCTTTGTTCGCCGCTGCTGATATCGCAATCGATGGACACACCGGCCCTATACCGGTCCGGTCCAACAAGTGGTTCCAAAGTGGCATTGATTTTCGCCAACAGGTCGCGCTCCAGCTTGCGCTTGTACTCAATGACGGAGTCGGCAACGTCCGATCCATCTTCAGACGGCTTATGCGGCTTGTTCAGCAAAGTGCCGTTCATATCGACAATCGAGACCAACTCCGGGGCCAGGCCTTCCACCGCGCTCGCCACCAGATGGCACAAGGCCTGCACGTTATGCGGCGAAAGCTTGGCACCCAATTTGAGTTTTAGCACCACGCTGGCTTTGGCAGGTTCGCGATTTTCGAGGAAGACGCTTTGTTTGGGGACAGTGATGTGGATGCGAGCGGTTTCCACCTCTGTCAACGACATTACCGAGCGTTCCAACTCTCCTTCGATGGCGCGGTGATAGTTGACCTGTTCGGCGAATTCCGTCGCGCCGAAATTGGTCTTGTCGAAGATTTCAAAGCCAAGCCGGCCGGTCTTGGGAAGCCCGAGTGCAGCCATCATCAAGCGCAACTCGTCCAGCTTCCCGCTAGGCACTTTGATGGTGGAACCGTTTTCGCTTAACCGGAACTCGGTATTGGCTTCTTTCAGTTTGGCGACGACCGTGGCGGCGTCCTCACCGGTGAGATTGGTATAGAGCGGTTTGTAGTCGCGCTCCTTATTCCAACTGGCGAACGTAAAGATGCCGCCGATGACAGCCAGAGCCGCCGCCAGCAGGAAGATCCGCTGGCGCATCGATAGATTTTCGTAAAGCCGTTTGAGTTGGTCCATGCGAGTCTACGGCGTGCCTACATCTGCATGCGCATAATCTCCTGATACGCGTTGACGACTTTGTTGCGCATCTGAAGGAACATCTCAAACGAGAGATCCGCGCGCTGGGTCGCCAACACCACTTGATGTAACTCCTCGCCATCGCCATTGAGAAATCGATTCACGCTAGCCTGCGAATCTTGTTGTTGCTGATCCACACGGAAGACGGCGTCTTCCAGCACTTCCTGGAATTTTCCGGAAGGACCGGAGACCAGCGAGGTCGTGCTGGTGGCAGCGGGCAGCGGGATGTCGGCGATGGGCTTTATCGTCATCGGTTATTCTCAGCGGACTAGCGCATGATATCGAGCGAGCGGTGAATCATGTCTTTTATAGCGGTCATGGCCGCAACATTCCCCTGGTAACTGCGCGTGGTGCTAACCAGATCCACCATGTCTTCAGCCGGATTCATTTTGGGAAAGGCTACATAGCCTTGTGGGTCGGCATCGGGGTGCCCAGGCATATACCGCTTGTCGGGCTCGCTTTGATCAACCACAACCTCAGACACTTTCACTCCTGTCATTCCTCCGCCATTCAATTCCGTCTGAAACACCGATGAAAATGGCGACGTCTGCCGGTCTGACTGAAACACCGCGTCTTTGCGTTTGTAAGGCCCGCCTTCAGGGGTACGCGTGGTTTCCGCATTGGCCATATTTTCCACCAGCAATTCGGCCCGCTTGCGTTGCACCGCCATGCCCGACGCACTTACTGATAGCAAGGAAAATAGACTCATGGTTAGCCTCAACGTCCTTCTTGAATGGCATTGCGAATAGTTTTGATCTGACCGCGCGCGAGTGTGGATGCCAACGAAAAGCGAAGGGCGTTTTCGGCCAGCATGCGGCTTTCGCGATCCATATCCACATTGTTGCCGTCGTTCTTGGTTTCCAAGCCCTGGGCCTCGATTACATTGGGCTTGCCAGCAGTTGAAGGCGCAGCCTTTTGAGCCAGGCTCATGAATTCGAATTGGAAATCGATATCTTTGGTTTTATAGCCGGGGGTATCGGCATTGGCGATATTTGAGGCCACCAGTTTCTGCCTGGTGGCCAGCAAATTCATGTAGTGTTCGAGGTTGGTAGCGACGCGATCCAACATGGCACAGGCAAAGTATGCAATCGGAGGGCCAGAAGCCCATTGCAGGCACAGATCGCCCAAATTGGCGGAAACTTAGCGCCAAGCTGTTGTCAGGATGACCATTTATTGCCATTCCGGTACATCTCCGGATAGGCTCTTTTCATCTCTTCGGCAGCTTCGAGCGCAGTTCCAATCTGAATCAGCGGCCCCGTTCCGATACCGGGGCAGTATTTGCCTGTTTCATTCCAGGAATCGCGGTCTTCGACGAGTTCCGGCCAGAAAGGGAAGACGCGGCACTGTGTGGGCTTAGCGGGATGGATGGCGCAGCCGCCGTTTTGCAGGAAGTGACACTGTGAGTTTTTCGGCTTGCGGAAACGCAGGTAATGCCTGGTGCGGTAAATGTACTTGGCTTCGAAATCGGCCGCTGTCATGCCGATGTATTTTGCGGCAGCGGTCAGGTCGGCTTCCGTTAGATAGACAAAGCCACGCTGATCGCAGCAGTTGATGCAGCCTTTTTGGCAGGTGAAGCGGAGGCCGGATTTGGCGGATGGCATTAACAGTAATGATAAGCGATGTTCAGGGCAGTGTGCGGACGGCGCGGATTTGCATCCACGGCATTCAGAGTGGTAGCATTTTGCTTCTCATGTCTGCATCCCCAACTTCGCAATCCAAGCCCGCTCTAAGTCTCGACTGGTGGGCCGTTATCATTTCCGTCGCCACGGTTATGTTGATCAAGTTCGGCATTCTGGGAGGAATCCCATGGTAAAAGCGATGGAACGGATCCCCGGCATTCTGCTGCTCGCGCTGCTTGGTTATGCTGGTAAGTTCACTGAGCAATCCATTGCCCGCTACGGCAAGGCGAATCATCTTTCACTGCCCAATATTGAATATGTGCTGTGGGCGATCATCTTTGGCTTGATCGTCTCGAACACGGTTGGGATCCCGAAGATCTTCCGCGCCGGCGTTGACACTTACGAGTTCTGGTTGAAAGTGGGCATCGTGCTGCTTGGCGTGCGGTTCATCATGGGCGATGTTTTGAAAATGGGCGGCATCAGCCTGGCTTGCGTGGTTGTGGAACTTACGATGTCGTTGGTGCTGATGACTTACTTGGGTCGAGCTTTTGGGCTATCGCCTAAGCTCACCAGTCTGCTCGCTATCGGGTCGTCGATCTGCGGTGTTTCGGCGATCATTGCCGCCAAGGGCGCGATCGATGCCGACGACGAAGACGTCTCGTACGCGATCGCCGCCATTCTGGCTTTGGGCGCCTTCAGTCTATTTGCCTTTCCCGCTATTGGACACATGTTAGGGATGAGCGATCAGGCCTTTGGCCTGTGGGCAGGCTTGGCGGTGGATAATACGGCCGAGGCCGCCGCTGCCGGTGCACTCTATTCCGATGCGGCCGGTAAGTTCGCGGTGCTCGCTAAGACCGCGCGCAACGCCACCATCGGGTTTGTCGTTCTGGGCTATGCGATCTATTGGGCGGGCAAGTCTCAGGCTGCGGCGATCGACAACAAGATGAGCTTTCTGTGGCAGAAGTTTCCGAAGTTTGTGCTGGGTTTCCTGCTGATCTCGGGCCTGACCACGGCCGGGTTCTTCTCCAAGCCCCAGATTGGGGATATTGCGAATCTGTCGCGCTGGGCATTTCTGCTTACGTTTGCCGGCGTCGGCCTGCGCACGAATATTCGCGAGATGATGAAGCAGGGTATGCGGCCGTTTGTGGTGGGGGCGATCGGCGAGTTTGGCATTGCCGCGCTTACGCTGGTTATGGTACTTACCGTCTCGCGCATGTACCTGATGTAGGCGCTATTTCTTCTTCGGCTTGAAGTCAATGAACAACTCTGGGAACTGCTCCTGCAACGCCGCGATCTTGGGCCGGTCGCAGACCTGTATGTAGGGGTTCTGCGGATTGTAGTAGGCGTAATCCTGATGATAGTCCTCGCCTTTATAGAAGGCGGCAAGCGGAGTAACTTCGGTCACGATGCGCGATTTGAACACCTTCTTTGAATCGAGTTGCGCGATGTAGGCAAGCGCAATGCGTTTCTGTTCGGGGTTTGTGTAGAAGATCGCCGATCTATAGGATGTGCCCACGTCCGGTCCCTGGCGGTTTAGCTGTGTTGGGTCGTGAGCCACGGAAAAGTATACGCGCAGCAATTTCCCGTAAGTGATGAGCGAGGGATCGAACACGACCTCCACGGATTCGGCGTGGCCGGTGGTCTCTGTGATTACCTGTTTGTAGGTTGCCGTCTTGGCTGATCCGCCGGCGTAGCCTGCTGTTGTCGCGGTGACACCTTTTACCCGCTGGAATACAGCCTGCACGCCCCAGAAACAGCCTCCGGCGAAGACGGCGGTTTCTTTGCCGTGCTGGGCCGCTAGCGGGAGGTCGGTTACTGCGGGTGGAACGGGTGGGTTGGCCCACGCCAGGCTGGAAATGGCGGCGACAAGGGTTATCCGTGACAGAGTTTGCATGCGGTCTCCTTATTCCATTTTAGATGCGATTTTTCAGTGGAGCCGTGGGGCATGTGGCATTCCTGGCAGTCCTTGAGGATTTCGGTGTTGTGGTTGTGCGTTTTGGGGAAGGTCTTCAGGTCGTGGCAGCCGGCGCAGGTGTCGGCCAGTTTTTCGGTGCGGAAGGCCCATTCGCCAGATTTTATGGCGTGGCAGGTTGTGCATTGCGCGGTGGGCGGGTGCTGGCGGAAGGCTTTCCATTCTGCCGGGCCGGTGCCGACTGCGAATTGGACCTTTGCCGTGCCTAGGGCTAGTTCGTGGGTACCGGGGTCTGGTTTGATGGTTGCGGTATGGATGCCTGGGGCGGGTTGTTGGGATTCGATAGGCTTGGCGTCGAGGGTTAGTTTGGCGGAGGCGGGGCCTTTGGCGGCGATTGTAAGTGGGCCTGCGGGTATTACTGTCTGGTTCATTGGGCGCAGGATAGTGGCGTCTTGGGCTTGGGTCAGAGTGGCGAGGATGATTAGGATCGATAGGCGGTTCATTTTAAGTTAGTTTTTGGTCGGACTGAAGGCCTCCGCAGGCTGAAGCCCGCCCTACCTCGTTCTGACCATGTCGCGCGTTATGGAGGGGATGGTAGGGGTGCCTGCCAGGCCCATGTCTAGCGCCAGTTCGGTGCGCAGGAGTTCGATGACGCGCTCCACGCCTTCCTGTCCGAAGGCGGTCATTCCGTAGAGATAAGGCCGGGCTACGCAGACTGCTTTTGCGCCTAGCGCTAATGCTTTGAAGATATCCGTGCCTCGGCGGAAGCCTCCGTCGATCAGCACAGGGATCTTTCCGGCGGCGCCTGCTACTACTTCGGGTAGTGCTTCTATGGTTCCGCCTACATGATCGAGTTGGCGTGCGCCGTGGTTGGAAACGATGACTCCGGACGCTCCGATCTCAGCAGCCATAGCTGCGTCGTCGCCGCGCAGGATGCCTTTGATCACAATGGGCAGCGTGGTGAGGCTGCGCAGTTCCTTCACGGAGTTCCAGGTCGGGGTAGGGAAGGGCCGCGACGGAAACACGCCCGCGCGCTCGGGGTTCTTCGCTTCCGGCAGGCGCCCTTCGGCGTCGCGCTTGGGGATGCCGATTTCGCACCAGCCGCGCTCCAGTCCGTTATGAATATTGCGCTCGCGGTGCGAGACGTACATGATGTCGACGGTGAAACAGATGCCCGATGCGCCATCCGTTTCCGCTTTCTTCACGAAGGCCTTCATGGTTTGCGTGTTGCGCAGATCGCCGCCGGTGGTCAGTTGCCACCAGTTGGCCGGACCCTGGCCCGCGGCGAGTGTCTTCTGAATTCCGCCGTTGGTGATGTGCAGCGCCTTGGTTTTTCCGGCGGCTCGTGCGACCACATTTTCGCCGTCCATGAAGAAGCAGTTTTTACCGCCGGCCGGGTCGAGCAGAATCGGGAACTCCAGTTTCTTGCCGAACAGTTGAATGCCGAGGTCGATCTGATGCACGTCGACAAGCGCCTTGGGGCGGATGACGATGCGGTTAAAGGCTGCGCGGTTGTCGTGCAGCGAGACTTCGTCTTCGCCGCCACCTTCCAGGTAGTCCCAGGCAATGGGGTCGAGTTTTGTCTTCGCCACTTTGGCGAAATCCATTACGTTTGCCATGTCGAGCAGGGTGGCTCCGCCGCGTTGCTGGGCGCGTGCAAGCGGGGCAGCCGCTGCCCACGCCATAAATTGATGAATCGCATGCCGTCTGGTAAACATCACTTCTCCGATGAGGGGAGTTTTATCACAGCAGCCAAGGCTGACGCAATGGGTCGGGAATAAAACATCCGCTGCGCGGCATCTTAGCGTATCCTATACAGAAAGGCCACTATGCTGATACGAATACCAAAAGGTTGGGAAATACCCGAGCGCGAAGCGACTCCGGAGAGCGCGTACTACAATCGCCGCCAGATTCTTGCTGCCGCAGGCTTGGGCCTGCTTGGCGAAAGCCTGGGGGCGGCGACAGGGCCTTACCCGGCCAAGCATAATGACGAGTTCAAGGTGGACATCGCGACGACGCCCGAATTCGCCGCCACCGGCTACAACAACTATTACGAGTTTCATCCGACGGACAAAGAAGCCGTCAAGAACAATGTCGGCGCCTTTGTTACGAGCCCATGGGCAGTGGAAGTTTCCGGGCTGTGCAACAAGCCTGGCAAATTCGAAGTCGAGGATCTGATCAAGAAGTTCCCCTTGGAAGAGCGCGTGTATCGTTTCCGCTGCGTGGAGCGCTGGGCGATGGTGGTTCCGTGGACCGGCTTCCTGTTGAAGGACTGGATCAAGGCTGTGGACCCGAAAGCGGAGGCGAAGTTCGTCGCCTTCACGACGGCGAACAAGCCCAAGGAGATGCCGGGCATCAAGATGGCGCCGTGGTATCCGTGGCCCTACACCGAAGGCCTGCGCATGGATGAGGCGATGAATCCGCTGACGATGGTGGTCACGGGCCTTTACGGCAAGCCGCTGCCGAGGCAGAACGGCGCGCCGATCCGCATCATCACGCCGTGGAAGTATGGCTACAAGAGCATCAAGTCGATTGTGAAGTTGGAACTGGTGAAGTCGCAGCCGCCGACGTTGTGGAACAAGGTGCAGCCGGAAGAGTACGGCTTCTATTCGAACATCAATCCGAAGCAGCCGCACCCGCGCTGGTCGCAGGCAGTGGAGCAGTTGATTCCGACGATGGAGCGGCGGCCGACGCTGCTTTATAACGGGTATGAGAAGTATGTGGCGGGGCTGTATAACGGCAAGGAACACTAGACGAGTCTCCGATTTCTCAAGAGGGCCTATTCGCTTTGGAGATAGGCCCTTTTCTTTTTTTGAATGGAACAGTTTGGATCGTCCAGCTCTTCCAGTTGCTGTACTGAAGCCAAGAGAAAAGGGAAACTGCCAATGGTAACAATCATTTCTTCCCAAACGCAGGCTGTAGAACTCGATGCAATTGTCTCGGTGACAGCCAGGGCAATGGAAGTCTTAGGGTCCAGAGAGAACGCACTGCGATGGCTGCGTACTCCCATGCCCGCCTTGAGGGGTGAAACCCCACTCTCCGTTCTTGACTCGGCTTCCGGAATCCACGAAGTCGAAAACATTCTTGGTAGGATTGAGCAGGGCGTCTGGTAAATAATGTGGATCTTCCGGATTTGCAGCAGTCGCTACCCGGAGAATAACGGGAAAGGCGCCGCGAAATATGGAGGGCGCTGGAATCATCCGGGAACTCCAATGATTTACGCCGCAGCGAGTCGAGCCTTGTGCGCCCTCGAAGTCCTAGCCAGCAGTCGGTAGCTCGGAAGTGACTACATCTGCATCCCGATTGAGGTTCCGCATGACATACCCATGATCACTCTGACAGGGGATGAATTGCCTGCGGGTTGGAATAGCCATCCTCATCGGGAAAGCACTCGCCAGTTAGGAACGGATTGGGTTGAATCACTCGGTTCTGTCTTATTGGAGGTTCCGTCCTCCGTTCTCCCTCGTGAGTGTAACTATTTACTCAACCCACATCATCCAATAAAGAGGGCCGGGCCACTTCGGTGGGCGGCCTTTTTCAGTTTTGAAGAGCTATGTCCCCTCGCCGCAGACCGTCTCTCAATCCTGATGTTACCGCCCGCGGTTCAGCACCTTCCGGCACCCGCCTGTATGAAGTGAGTGAGTGGTAGTCCGAATTCGGACAAAGTTAGCCTGATTCCGCGATGCGCGAACGCTGGCGTGCTGCTTCAAAGGCGGCATCCGCGCGTGGTCACCAGCAAACGAGACGGACGCGGACTACTTTATCCACCGCTAAGTTAAAACCAATCTTTCGGTGATGACTCCAACCTTTTCAAAATGATAGCGATAGAAGAATACGGGGTCTGGTTAGCTCGAAAGACTTTGCCAATTGTGGCGTCATGTAACCCTCCAAGAGTCTCTGGATCACCCTTCCAGACTTTCCGCAGTGGGTATGAAACTTCCGACACGACCCCTAACTCCGGTACCAGGTTTGAGCCTGGGCGAGCTAAAAGTACCAGTCTAAATGTCGTAACAGTTAGTACCTCCTTCCTGTTATATTTTGTAACTTGTCAAGCCAATTCGACTGAGGATAACATTGCTCTTGTCAACAACAGGTGTTAACGACCCGAAGGTCTGTATCTTACCGATGCGCACCTGGGAAGAGGTGATTTATGAATCGAAGACAGTTTCTCCAGTCCTCTGCCGGAGCGGCCGCATTCCTTGCGGCTCGGCAGCGTACCTACGCGTTTTATCAAACCACGCCATTGAGAAAGTTTGCCCAGCCACTCCGAGGCGCTGGGCCTGGTGGCATACCAGTGGCACTCCCTGATGGGTCAGCGGCGCCTGTTACAGGGGTGACCCACTATTCCATGAAAATCGGCCCGTATACAGACAAGCTTCATCCCGATCTTGGGCCGACTGCGTTGCTTGGCTACAGCCCCTCTGCAGCCTTGGGCGAAGGGAATTATCCGACGCGGCATCTTGGCGGTATCATCATCGCCCAAAAGGGCGTCCCGATTCAACTCACCTTTACCAACAACCTTCCGCCGACGCACATCCTGCCGGTAGACATCAGCAATGCCATGATGGCGGTCGGCGGATTCCCTGAGGCCGCCTCGGGATTTGGAGGAAGCGGCCACAACGCTGCAAGCGTCCATCTACACGGCGGTTTGGTTCCTTGGATCAGCGACGGCGGGCCAATGTCGTGGTTCACGCCGGCAGGAGCAAAAAGCGGCTATGGTCCGAGTGTTGCGAATACTAAGACGAACTTATTCAAGCAACTCAACTCGGCACTCGCCCCAGGCCAAGCCGAATACTACTACCCGAATGCGCAGAGCGCTCGCATGATGTGGTATCACGATCACGCGCACGACATCACCCGTTTGAACGCCTACGCAGGCATAGCCAGCGCGTATATCATCAGGGATTCATTCGAGAGTAACTTGAGGAGCCAGGGCTTGCCGGACTTTGTCGAAAATGGCGGCCGCGAGATCCCACTCGTCATCCAGGACAAGATTTTCGTCGGTGCGAACATTGCAGCGCTCGACCCAACGTGGACCGGCGTTTCGACTCCTGGAAGCCTGTGGTACCCGCACGTTTACGAGAAGGGCCGCTGGAAGTCCACGGGCGGAGGCAGCACGTTCCCTATGCCGAATCCATCCTGCATTCCGGAGATGTTCGGCGACACGATGCTTGCTAATGGCACGGTGTACCCAGATGGCGCTGTTGAGGCGCGCCGATATCGTATCCGGCTTCTCAACGCGACCCAGGCCCGGTTTCTAAATTTGCAACTCTACGTCGACGATGGCAGCCCGGATGGTATTACCCTGAATCCCGCCACGCTGGCGCCAACCAATGCCAAAGGACCTGATTTCCTGGTGATTGGCACGGAGGGCGGCTTCCTTTCCAAGCCTGTATCCGTCAAGTCCAATGTGCCGTTTAACCCCAAGACCATGCAGGGTAGCCTGTTGACAGCGCCTGGAGAGCGGTGGGACCTGCTCATAGACTTTTCAGGCTTTGCCTACAAGAAGATCATTCTCTACAACGATGCGCCGGCCCCGTTCCCCATGGGAGATCCGCGTAACGATTATTTCCCGGGTGCGCCGAAGAATCCGACGATCACCAATCCGGGGTTTGGGCCCAATACCCGCCAGATCATGCGCTTTACAGTGAACCCTGCGACCGGCCCTGACGATCCACCGTTGGCGCTCCCGGTTGATTTCCTTACCGGTATTGATGCTCCCCTGGCACCCTGGTCTGCTGCGCCGCTTCCGCCTCCCCCGGGCGTGCCCGTCCGTATTCTCACGCTGAATGAAGACTATGATTCATGGGGCCGGCTGGTACAACGGCTTGGCACCAGCGCTCAACCGGCCAAAGGTGGTGGCAACTCTTACGGCAGGAACTACATGGATCCTTCTACCGAGAACCCAAAGGCAGGTTCCACGGAGGTGTGGCAGATTGTCAACCTGACTGCCGACGCGCATCCCATGCATTTCCACCTCGTCAACGTACAGGTGCTGCAACGGCAGCCCTTCAACTCCTTCAATGGGACTCCGAACTACAACGGGCCGGCGACCGGACCAGATCCAACGGAACTAGGATGGAAGGAAACGGTCAAGATGTATCCCGGCACTGTGACCACGGTCATTATGAAGTTCGATCTGCCGGTAATGCCCGCCTCCCTGCTTCCCGTGCCCTCCAGCCTCAGGACCGGTGGCCACGAATACGTGTGGCACTGCCACATTTTGGAACATGAAGAGCACGATATGATGCGGCCGATGGTCGTCATCTAAACAAACCTTCGTTCAGAAAGCCGAGGGTCAAGCCGCAGCCATTGCACTACTTCCTGGGCTTAACCTCCACGTAGCCTGCCGCCGCGATCTTCCTACGGAACGCGGCGGCGGCCAGCGGGTACTTCTTCTTTAGACCGAAGCCAGTCTCGCAGAGGTGTGCGAGATTCAGCAGGGCGCTCCAACTGCCAACCATGGCGGCTTTGCGATACCGTTCGGCAGCTTTTCCAAAGTCCTTTTCCTCTCCTGAGCCGTTTTGGTAGCAGGCTCCGATCTGGAACATCGCCTCGGCCGACTGTGTTGCCACTGCAGCATGGAAACAGCGAAACGCCTCTTCAAAATTCTGCTCGACGCCGTCTCCTTGAAGATAGTGCTTCCCAAGGTCAACATTCGCCGTCAACTAGACAAGTTTACTATCGTAGCCATCGCCGGATCATCTGAATTCAGACTTCGGCAGATTACTTCGAAATCCTAAATGAATCCAATTCCTTGCCAGTGGAAGAAACTTGACGCAGCTTGAACACCTTGCCATCGATATCCACTACGCTCATGGAGTTCACTTCTGAGAAGAACTTATCGGTAAACGGCTGCCAGCTCTTCGGATCGGCCTGTTGTTCCGGGTCGTACAATCCTGCTCCGCCAGCGCCACTTACAATGTAGATCACGCCTTTCGGCTTCGCTGTTGAGCCGTCGCCGAACGACTTATCGAGCGTCCAATCGCCATCCACTTCGCCCTTAGCGCTCTGCATTTTGCCGTCGGCCTGCGGCTTGGGAACGAAGGTCATCGGGAAGCTGCGCTGATAGTTGTGCACGTGGCCTGCGAAAACCACATCCACTTTGTTCGCTTCAAACACTGGCGATAGCAGGCGCATATATTGTTCAGCGAAGTGATGGTGCGATGAATTGAAGCCTGGCTGGTGGAAGGCGACAAAGCGCCACGTGGCCGATTGCGCCGACGCCAGATCCTTTTGCAGCCATTCGCGCAAGGCCGGAGTGTTCCAGTCCATGTAGGTGTTTGCATCGAGCACGGTCCAATGCGCGTTGCCGTAATCGAATGAGTAGTTGGCCATGCGCGGATAGCGCGGCTTGGCTGCGGCGAGGAAGCCTGGCTGAGCCTCGGTGCTGCCAGTGAGCCTGTGCGTTGCGCCTTCGGTAGGCGGCAGGTCGGGTCCGTTCAGCGGCTGGTCCCAGTAAAGGAAGTATGCCAATGCGTCCGGGAAGCGTTGATAGTTAAGGAGCGCCGTATCGTGATTGCCGGGTGCGGCGATGAAGGGAACGGAGCGCAGCAGTGGCGCGCCGACTTCAGCCGAGGGTTCATCGGCGTTGTATTGCGGGAAGAAGTTCGTGCGGTATTCGCTGATGCGGCCGGAGGTGTAAACAATGTCGCCTGGGATGAAAATAAAATCGGGCTTGGCGAGATACGCCTGATAGGCGACGGCGTTCTCGGCCGGCGTCTTCTGGCCGCAGTCTCCGAACAGAACGAAGCGCTGCGCCTGAGTGGCGGACTTGCGTGCACGGGACGAGGCCTCAAACACCGGCTTGCCGGCGTTCAACACCCGGTACTGAAAATCGCCGCCTGGTACGAGGCCGGTCAAGTGGGCACGATACACCAAGTGGGCGTCAATGGCTGCTGATGCAGGCGCGTCTTTCTTTGCGCCGTTCTTGCCTGCAACGGCGGGCTTGCCCGCAGGGGCGGAGACTACCGTAGAAGTTGGCTTGGCCATGGCACGCCACTTGGAGTCCTTGGCCGTTTTGACTTCGACGGTCCATGCCGCTGGGGTGTTTTCGGTGTGCCAGAGCAGCACCAGGCTCTCTTTGGCGGCGAGCTTGGGCGAGTTGCCAAGCTGCAGATAGGGCTTTTCAAGAAATGTGTCCGCGGCTTGCAACGCATGGCTGGCAAGGATCAGGGATAGAATCGCAATGGAAGTTTTCGGCATTTTATCTATTGTCGCTCGTGGGGATTTCAGTTTAATGACATTTGCCGGACTGCGCAAGTTGGCGGAACTTCGCAGGCGGCAATGCGTTTAGAATCATTATAAGGGTTTAGCGATGACAACTATGAAATCAGTTTTTCTGGCCGCCATCTCCGTGGCTGCGGCGTTTCCGGCGGCCGATCAGGTCACCTTCAGTGAACACGTCGCGCCCATCCTCTTCAACCGTTGCACAGGTTGCCATCGACCGGGTGAAGCCGCCCCGTTTGCGCTGATGAATTTTGAAGACGCAGTTAAGCACGGCCGGTTGATCGCCGCCGTCACTGCATCGCGCATTATGCCGCCATGGCAGGCTGAGCCTGCGTCGTACTCGTATAAGGACTCTCGCCGCCTGACTGACGTCGAGTTGAAAACACTTCAGGCGTGGGTCAAGGGCGGCATGCTGAAGGGTGACCCGGCGAAGACCCCCGCGCTGCCCAAGTTCCCCGAAGGCTGGCAGCTTGGCAAGCCTGATCTGGTTTTGAAAATGGAGAAGGGCTTTACTGTTCCGGCTGAAGGCGCTGACATTTATCGTTATCTGCGCATTCCGCTGAATTTGCCAGAGGACAAGTATGTTCAGGCGATTGAATTGCGGCCGTCATCGCGTAAAGTGGTGCACCACGTTCTGTATTATGCTGACGCCACGGAATCGGCGAAGAAGATTGAAGCCGAACAGGAGGCCTCCAAGTCGCGCACTGCCGGGATGAAGTTTACGCGCGGCCTGACGCCGCTGGGCGGAGTGGCGGTGGGGGCTCAGCCGCACCTGCTGCCCGAAGGGCTGGGCCTGAAACTTCCCAAGGGCACTGACCTGCTGTTTCAATATCACTTCCATCCCATTGGCAAAGAGGAGACCGAGCAATCCACCATCGGCCTCTACTTTGCAAAGAAGACGCCGGAACACACGCTGACCGGCGTGCAGTTGCCCGTCAGCTTCGGCTTGTTCTCCGGGCTCGATATCAAGCCGGAACAGCGCGATTTCAAGGTCGAAGATTCGTTCGTACTGCCGGTCGACGTGCAGGCAATCAGCGTAGGCGCGCATGCCCACTACATCGGCAAGACCATGTTGATGACCGCCACGCTGCCAGATGGCATAGTGAAGACTCTGCTCGATATTAAAAACTGGGACTTTGCCTGGCAGGATCGTTATTTCTTCGATGGTCCGGTGTTCCTGCCCAAGGGTACTAAGTTATACGGCCAGGTAAGTTGGGATAACTCCGAACATAATCCGAAGAATCCTTCGCGGCCTGCGATTCCGGTGAAGTGGGGCGAGCAGACGAAAGACGAGATGGGTGCGGTCACCTTGCAGGTGTATCCGGCGGTGGAATCCGATTTCCGTACGCTGCAGCAGACTTATCGCAAACACACGGCGGGTATCGCAGGCGAGCGGCTGATGAAAGATCCGGGCCTCATGCTCAAGATTCGCGAACTCGCTGGCGGGACCAATTAATGCATCTGGCCGTATTGACTTTGTTGTTGTTCATTCGCGACGTAAGCGGCGTGGATCGCACGCCGCTGCGTCCGCGCGTGGAGAAAGCCAATGTACTGTTCTTCGTCACCAACGAATGCCCCATATCGAACTCGTTTGCGCATGAGATGGCACGCATTTGCGCAGACTACAAGTCGAAGGACATCGGATGTTCGTTGGTCTACGTCGATCCACAGTTAACGGATGAAGCAGCCAGCAAGCACGCAGCCGAATACGGGCATGGCGAGTATCCGAAGATCGTCGACCGCCGCCATGATTTGGTGAAGGCAACCGGCGTGACGATCACACCCGAATCGGCCGTCGTGAATCGTTCTGGCAAAGTTGTCTATCGCGGCCGCATTGACGATTCCATCGCCGCGCTTGGGCAGCCGCGGCGGCCGGTGCAGCATGCCGATCTGCGAGATGCACTGGATGCCATCGTTGACGGGAAGCCAGTACCCAATCCAATTACGAAAGCGCTGGGCTGTTACATCGCCGACTTCGCCGCGCTGGGGCTTACTTCTCCCGCGACCAGATAACGGTTTTCTTCACCATCCCCACTGAGACTTTTACGTCCAAGGTGGCGGGAGCCGATAGCACCAACTTCGGAGAAACCTCCTTGCCGCGTTCCGGTCCGTACAGCGTTCCGCCGCTCCAGGTGTCATTGCCTGCATAGGTGAAGCCGGTCAGGATTTGGACGCCCACCAGTGAGCGCTTACGCAAGCCGGCATCGGGATTGTTCGCATCGTTCTTCGGCGTCTTCATCCACTTGATCGAGCCGCAATACGCCGCGCCGCACTTCACCACCTCAATCTTCGATCCGCCATTCGGCGTGACCCAAGTGCCCACGATGCGTTCGGCCGGCGTCTGTCCGTAGGCCGCCACAGCGGCCAAAAACAATATGAAGTTCATTTCGCTCTCCCCCAATTTGCATAAACCACAATCGCAATATGGATCGCCAAAGCCGATCCAAGCCCAATGGCGTGATACGCCGTCGCTGCTCGCATCATCCACAAACACACGGCGCTGAAAGGCAGAAACAGCAGCACGGCGGTCACCAGTCCGGGATTGTATTCCCGCTTCGCCACTGCTCCCAGCGCATGCACAACGCCATTTACCAGCACCAGATACACAGCAATGAAAGCATAGCCCGAGTTGTAGTTCCAGGCCAGATACAATGCAGCTGCGATCACGCCCCAGACCCCAGGAACATTGATCACAAACACCGCGGCCGGCGACAAGGCTTCAGAGCCGAGCATGCGGTTTACAAACCGCCGGAATCGGTCGTCATCGTGTTCTTCCCACTGATGCAGCATGTACAACGGCAGCGCCAGAAATGTGAGTATCAAATCGGGCGGCCAGCCGGCCGTTAGCAAGGGCGTCATCGCCAACAGCAGCACCCCTGCCAGTGTGCCGCCATACACCCAGTTGTTGATCAATCGCGAAATCATCCGTGCTGGTCCTCGCGCCATTGAGACCACACGGAGAGCCCAAGCATTGCTGCGGCCAGCGGCAGGTACAGATAGTTCTGAATCGCCCCTGGAGGTGTGTGCGAAAACGCGACGGGCTTTGTGTGGCCCGTTAGGATGCGCAGCGAAGTTTCCACTATCAGCATCACGTACATGAACGGCACCAATGCCCGGTATCGCAGCACCACAACCAGTTGAATCAGCGCATATACCAATTGCGAACCGCCCCACAACGCGAAGGCGAACACAATACCGTCCGCGCCCTGCACCGAAAGATCCATTCCCGCGATGCTGCCCGCGCCGCCATCGGGCGCCAGCAGGTGGATGCAGCTTCGCACACAACTGATGGCTGTGATCAGAGTGAATACGTAGAACGGCAATTTCATTCCACGAATTGTGTTGTCGGCCCTTTCCGGCAATAAATATTTCAGCATTTTGAAGGTTCGTAACCTCTTCGCACTTGTCCCAGCGCCCGCGCCCTTATATGATGTTTACCTGATGTATTTTCGCATTTTTCCCACAGCGCTACTTCTCTGTTCAATCGTTCAGGCGGCCAATCCCGCGCTGGAAAAGCAGTTCCAGCAGACCATTCGCCCGTTTCTGAACAAGAACTGTATCGGCTGCCATAGCGGTGCTTCGCCCGCGTCGCAGCTTGATTTGAAGCCCTATACGACTACTGACAGTGTGGTGAACGATCATCAACGCTGGGCGCTGGTGCTGGAGCGTTTGGAAGCCAAAGAGATGCCGCCCAAGCCGATGGCTCAGCCCCCGGACGAGTTGCGCAAGCAGGTGATCGCGTGGATCCAGGCCGCACGCATGGACGAAGCTCGACGCCACGCCGGCGACCCCGGCAGCGTGCTGGTGCGCCGCTTGAGCAACTCTGAATACAACTACACCATCCGCGATTTGACCGGCGTCGACATCCGCCCTACGCGCGAATTTCCCGTTGACCCCGCCAACCAGGCTGGCTTCGATAACACCGGCGAATCGCTTACCATGTCGCCTGCGCTACTGAACAAATACTTGCAGGCGGCGCGCGAAGTGGGTGACCACATGGTGCTTACGCCCGATGGCTTCAACTTCTCGCCGACTCCGATGCTGGTGGAAACCGATCGCGAAAAATACGCCATCCTCCGCATCGTGAATTTCTATCTCAGCCAGCCCACGGACTATGCCGATTACTTCGTGGCCGCGTGGCGCTACAAACATCGCATCGCGCTTGGCAAGCCTGGGCTGACACTCGGAGCCGCTGCCGCCGAAGCCAAGATCAGTCCGAAATATCTGCCCCTGGTATGGGCCATTCTCGAAGAACCCAAAGACGCCGTCGGCCCGATTGCCAAACTGCAGGGGATGTGGAAGGCGCTGCCTGACAAACAGGACGAAGCCCTGCGCGTGAAATGCATTGAGATGCGTGATTTTGTTGCTCGCTTGCGCGCTCATACTGCGATGCAATTCACGGCTCCGAAGGTGACCGGGTTAAGCCCAACGTCGCAGCCGCTGATGAATTGGAAACTGCGAGAATATGCATCGCATCGGCGCGACTTCGATAGAACAGTTTTGCTCAACGAAGGCGATACGGAGCCGCCCGTTCCAAACGCCGGACGCTTCCCGGGGCTGGGCCAGGAATCGGCCGTGCGGTGGGCCGCACTGGCTGCCAAAGCCCGCTTCGGCGACAAAGATCTGGTTGTCCCGAAAGGCCAGCGCGAGGCCTACGAAAAGGCCTTCGCACGCTTCAGCAACGTGTTCCCCGATGTCTTTTTCATTAAGGAGCGCGGTCGCTTTTTCCCCGATGATTCGCAGGACAAGGGCCGTCTACTTAGCGCCGGATTCCACAATGTGATGGGGTACTTCCGAGATGACACGCCGCTCATCGAACTCATTCTCGATGAGAAGGGCAAGAAGGAACTCGACCGGATGTGGGAGGAGTTCGATTTCATCTCTGACTTCACCACGCGCACCTACGTTCAATACTTCTTCAATCAGAGTGGCGAAGTGCGCGGCCTGGGACGCGAGTCGGGCACCGTGCGCCCAACTGACCGTGCTGTCACCGATCCGACCGTCATCTTTGGCTTGCGCGATGAGTACATTGCAAGAGCGACCACCAGCGACAATCCGATTGCGGTCTCTGCGATTAAAGATCACTTCGCCCGCGTGAACACGACGCTGCGCCATGTGGAAGCGATTCGCGCCACCGCCGAAACGAAACAACTCGAAGCGCTGCTCAAGTTCGCCGCACGCGCCTATCGCCGTCCGCTTACCAAAGTGGAGCGCGATGGCATGATCGCCTACTATCACAACCTGCGTGAGAAGAATGCGCTCACGCATGAAGACGCCGTTCGCGATTCCGTCGTCAGCATTTTGATGGCCCCCGATTTCTGCTACCGCATCGATCTTGTCGATGGCACGCCTGCGAAAGCCGCCGTGGCTCGCCCGCTGTCGGGCACTGCGCTGGCCAGTCGCCTCAGCTACTTCCTGTGGTCGAGCATGCCTGATCAGGAACTGATCAATCACGCCGCCGCTGGCGACCTGCAGAACCCCGCCGTGATCACTGCTCAAACCCGCCGCATGTTGCGCGACGACAGAGCGCGCGGCTTCGCTACGGAATTCGCCGGCAACTGGCTCGACTTCCGCCACTTCGATCAGTTCAACTCCGTCGATCGCATGCGCTTCCCCATGTTCACCAATGAGTTGCGCCAGGCGATGTTCGAAGAGCCCATGCGCTTCATTGAAGAACTGCTGCGCAGCAACGGTTCGGTGTTCGATCTGCTCTACGGCAAGTACACCTTCGTCAATCCTGTGCTTGCGAAGCACTACGGCATGCCGGAAATGAAAGCCAAGCCCGATGAATGGGTGAAGGTGGACGACGCGGCGCAATTCGGACGCGGAGGTCTTTTACCCATGTCCGTGTTCCTTACGCAGAGTTCGCCCGGCCTTCGCACATCGCCGGTGAAGCGCGGCTACTGGGTAGTGCGGCGCGTGCTGGGTGAAACCATTCCGCCGCCTCCGCCGAACGTTCCAGAACTGCCGCAGGACGAAGCGAAGACCGAGCGGCCGTTGCGCGAAGTGCTCGCCAAACACCGTGAAAATGCGGTCTGCGCGTCATGCCATGCCCGCTTCGATTCGTTCGGCCTGGCCTTTGAAAACTATGGTCCGGTGGGCGAAGCTCGCAGCAAGGATTTGGCTGGCCGGCCCATCGACGCCAAGGCCGACTTCCCGCGCGGCGCTGGCCAGGGCGAGGGTTTCCAAGGTGTGCAAACTTACATTCATGAGCATCGCGAAAAAGATTTTGTCGACAATCTATCCCGCAAGATGTTGACCTACGCACTGAATCGCCAGCTGTTGCTATCGGACGAAATTCTGCTCGACAAAATGAAATCCCGTTTGGCCGCGAATCGTTATAAAATAAATACGCTGGTCGAAACCATCGTTACCAGTCCCCAATTTTTGAACAGGAAAGGTGAATAACATGTCTACTCGTATTTCCCGCCGGACAATGCTGCGTGGCACAGGCGTTGCCATGGGCTTGCCGTGGCTCGAATCGATGTCTGCTTTTGCTGATACTCCTGCGGCATCCGCCTTTCCAAAGCGCTTCGGCGTGCTGTTCATGGGCACTGGCATCAACGAGGATCATTGGTCGTCGGAAGGCGATGGCGCGGCTATGAAGCTGAGCAAATCGCTGATGCCGCTGGAACCGCTAAAGCACAAGATCAACGTCATCAATGGCCTGTTCAACAAGGCCGCCACGGGGCAGGGAATTCACCCCGCGCAGACCGGCAGTTTGCTTTCCGGAGCCGCTATTCAGAAGGGCGCTATCATCAAGGCCGGCATCACGGTCGACCAGATGATCGCTAACAAAGTGGGCGAGGACACGCCGCAATCGAGCATCGTGCTCGCCTGCGAACAGCCCATGACCGGCTATCACGAAACCAACTTTTCGATGGCCTACAGCTCGCACATTTCCTGGCAGACGCCCGATTCACCGGTGCCCAACGAAGTGTATCCGTCGCTGGCGTTCGACAACCTGTTTGAG
Source organism: uncultured Acidobacteriia bacterium (assembly GCA_903881085.1). Classification (GTDB taxonomy): domain Bacteria; phylum Acidobacteriota; class Terriglobia; order Bryobacterales; family Bryobacteraceae; genus CAIRSA01. Next base: position 5,977 of record CAIRSA010000124.1, on the reverse strand, counting down.
AACCGCGGCAGCCTGCGCAACATGAGCATTCTGGACCGCGTGAAAGACCGCGCCGAATCGCTTACGAAGAAGATCAGTTCATCGGATAAGTCAAAGCTCGATGAGTATCTTTCCAGCGTTCGCGAAGTGGAAAAGCGCGTCGAAGGCATGCGCAAGAGTAAGGATCAGGCCGAGGACGCAGCCAAGGGCAAGAACAAGTCAGTCTTCACAATGGACCGCCCCGCCAACGGCCTGCCCGAGGATCTGCGCGAGCATGCCAAGCTGATGTGCGACATCATCGCCATCGCCTTCCAGACCGACAAGACACGCGTGGCATCGCTGCTGCTGGCACGCGATCTATCGGCACTCTACTATCCGTTCCTTGAAGTGAAGGACGGGCATCACGCCGCTTCGCACAACAACAACTCCGATGGCTACGAACGCATCGCCCGCTTTCATTTGAGCTCGCTGGCCTATCTTGCAACGAAGCTCGACAGCATGCCCGAAGGGAACGGCACTGTGCTCGATAACAGCTGCCTGATCTGGCTTTCCAACATGTGGATCGGCCGTAAGCACGACAACGCGCGCCTGCCCGTGGTGACCGCGGGTGGCCTCGGCGGCACGCTCAAAACCGGCCGCTCGCTGGATTACTTCAACGACGGAGACGGCAACCGCAAGATGTGCAGTTTGTATCTGTCGATCATGCAGCGCATGGGCGTTAAGGCCGACCGTTTCGGCGACGCGGATGCACCTTTGGCTCGGCTGTAAGGTTCATTGGCGGACTTAGATCACTTCGCCCGATTTAATAGGCGAGACTGTACGTATGAAAGAATTGCTATGATACGTATATGGCGAAGCTTACGCTCAGCGTAGACAATGAGGTGATTTTGCAGGCGAAGGAATATGCGAAATCCAAAGGCACCTCTGTGTCTGAATTGGTTGAAACGTATCTTACCGCGGTGACCATGCCTTCGCATCGAACAAGTGGCAGCGCTCCACTCATTCGCTCACTGCGAGGTGTACTGAAAAAGGCTGATATGAACGATTATCGCGAACATCTGGCCAACAAATATCGATGACCAAGGTGCTTTACTACACCAATATCGTCTTGGATCTATTGCTTGACCGGCATCCGCATGCCACGGCTAGTGCTGCGGCTCTTGAGATTGCCGAGGTGGGCAAAGTTCGCGGGTTCGTCGCGGCACATGCCGTGACTACTATTCACTATTTTCTAAGGAAAGAAACCGGCAACACAAAAGCGAAGCAGATGCTCGCCACCCTGCTCCGGGTACTTTCAGTTGCTGTTGAAAACGATGCGGTGATGCAAGAGGCGTTACTTTCGCCCAGCCCAGATTTCGAAGACGCGGTGACCGCAGCCGCAGCTCGATTTGCAGGATGTGATTTCATTGTTACGCGAGATCCGAAGGGATTTCGGGGATCTCCAGTGAAATGCTTTTCTCCAGAGGGCCTGCTTCAGTATTTGATCACGATTTGATGCTTGTTCACCCAGCCCACAACTCCGTCACCATTTTCTCGCCGCCAAGAACCGTTGGCCGCTCGGCCCGGCCGTTCCGCAAATAGGTCAGCCGCATGTGATCCAAGCCCAGCAAATAAAGCATGGACGCATGAATATCGTGCACATGCACCGGTCGCTCCACGGCACGCAGTCCGATCTCATCCGTCGACCCGATGGTCTGTCCGCCGCGCACGCCGCCGCCGGCGAACCACATAGAAAAGCCCCACGGGTTATGGTCGCGACCGTTGCCCTTTTCATTAAACGGGGTGCGTCCGAATTCGCCGCCCCAAACGACAAGCGTTTCGTCCAACATTCCGCGGCGATGCAGATCTTCCAGCAACGCGGCCACTGGTTGGTCTGACGCCTTGCACCACTTCTTGTGGTTGCCTTCTAAGTTGGTATGCGCATCCCAGCCGCTGCCTGATCCGCAGTACAATTCCACAAACCGCACACCACGCTCGACGAGTCGGCGCGCCAGCAAACAGTTGCGTCCAAACACAGCGGTCTCCGGCTTGTCCAGACCATACATTGACTTCGTTTCGTCGGTCTCCTTCGAAAGGTCCACCGCCTCCGGTCCTGACTTCTGCAACTGATACGCCAGTTCAAAACTGCGGATGCGCGCATCCAGCGTCGTATCGTCTTCACGACTAGCGCCATACTCACGGTTTTGCGCTTCGAGATATGCCAGTCGCGCGCGCTGACGCTCATCCGTCTGGCCAGTCGGCAGTTTGGTATTCAAAATCGGAACATCGCCTTGCCTGAAGAGCGAGCCCTGATACACCGCCGGCAAGAATCCCGAGCCCCAGTTCTTTGCATTGCCGAAGGGCTCGCGCTCATCGATCATGCTGACGAATGATGGTAGATTCTTGTTCATCGAACCCAGCCCGTAAGTCACCCATGCGCCCAAGCTAGGCCGGCCCGAAAGTATGTCGCCGGTGTTCATCTGGCTTACACCACCGGCATGATTCAATCCGTCGCTCTGGCAACTACGCAGCACTGCCAACTTATCCGCATGCTTGGCAACATGCGGAGTTAGTTCACTCATCCAGATGCCGCCCTTGCCATACTGCGCCCAGGTGCGCGGCGAGCCCATCAGGTTGTTGTTCGCCGTGCCCATCGCCGTAATCACTTTGCCGAAGCTGGCAGGCATTGGCTGCCCGTGCATCTCATTCAATTTCGGCTTGGGGTCAAGCAAATCGATGTGGCTCGGCGCGCCTTCCATGAACAGGAAGATTACCGCTTTTGCTTTCGCCGCGTGGTGCGGTTTTCGCGCAATTGTCGGGTCATGCACCACGGCTGCCTGCGCCGCATCCTCGGCCAACATCGCGGTCATGGCGATAGCGCCAAGTCCGCTACCAGCGCCACGAAGCAGCGCCCGTCGAGTGAGATGATTGCAGTCTTGATGCATGTTAGTCAATGTAGAGAAACTCGTTCGAACTCAATAAGGACAAGCTGAAATCTTCCAGCGCCGCCGCTCCGCCGCCTGCCAAGCCAGCCTGTTTCGCCAGGAACTCGCGCCCGCGCTTTAACTCGGCCGCGGAAGGTGCGCGGCTCAATGTTAGCCGGAACGCACGTTCCACAATGCCTTCGGGAGTCTGCCCAGAATCATTCGCCACTCGTTTCGCCAACGCTCGTGCAAAGCCAGCGGCCGCATCGCCGTTCATCAATTCCAGCGCCTGGTCGGTCGTAATCGTCTCCTGCCGCCGCCCGCAACTATCAATCGCCAGTGGCGCGTCGAAACTCTGCAACATCGGGTACCGCACCAGCCGCCGCGCGAAGATGTAGACACTCGCCCGATACTCATCTTCGTCGCCAATCGACTTGCGCCAGTGCCGGCCCTCCTGTATCTCCGTGCCCTTCGGAACCGCAGGAAACACGCCCGGTCCGCCCATCTTTGTGTCTAATAAACCGGAAACCGCCAGCATCGAATCGCGGATCGCCTCTGCTTCCAACCGGCGCCGCGGATATCGCCACTGTAACTTGTTGTCGGGGTCGATGGCCGCCGCATCTTCGCGGAAGTTAGACGCCTGTCTGTAAGTTGCGCTCAGCAAAATCCGGCGGTGCATCTTCTTCATACTCCAGCCATCTGTACTGGTAAAGGTCGATGCCAGCCAATCCAGTAACTCGCGATTCACTGGCCTCTCACCCATCACTCCAAAATCATTCGGGCTTCCAACAATGCCGTTGCCGAAGTGACCTTGCCACATGCGATTCACGATCACCCGCGTGGAAAGCGGATTGCCCGCATCCGCCAGCCAGTTCGCCAACGCCGTGCGCCGCCCGCTGGATTGCAGCGCCGGGATCGGCTGCACGGTCACCGGCTTTTGATCCAGAATGCTCAAGAAGCCGGGCATAACTTCATCCAACGGCGAAGCATACGCCCCGGCCTTCAATATGTAAGTCGGCGGAGCATCCATCGCCTGGTCGCGCATCACTTGTGCAACCGGCAGTGACGGCGGCATCAGAGCCTTAAACTGCTCTAACTCAGAAAGTAATGTTTTGTAAGTCGCCTTCCCGGCTGCATTCATCTTCGCCGCGATGTCCGAATCGGAGGCTTCCACCTGAGTAAGTGCCTTGTGGTAAATGTGCCAATCGAAGGCCGACCGCTTCTCCGGCTCGCGCAGCATGATCACCTGCACCTCTTCAGGAAAGCGCTCAACCTGTTGCTTGCGGTACTTCGCCCGTGGTTCAGCCAACAAAGCTTCAATCTTATCCAGCACTGGCTTCGCCGCAGCGCGGTACTTCTCCATCGCCGCGTTGTATTCAGCCAGTTCCTTCGACGGCAGCACGGGCGCGTTGTCGACAATCTTCAGATTTGCGAAGAACGATTGCATCCTGTAATAGTCGCGATGCAACAGTGGGTCAAACTTGTGATCGTGGCAGCGTGCGCAGGCCAGCGTGACACCAAGAAACGCATAAGCCGTCGTGTCTGTGATGTCATTCAACATCTCCTGCCGCCGCAGATGCACGTTGGCCTGGTTGAACTCGTCTTCGAACAGCCGGAGATAACCCAACCCCGATAGTGCCTTCACATCGCCCGGATACAACTCATCTGCGGCGATTTGTTCGCGCACAAAGCGGTTGAACGGCTTGTCTTCGTTGTAGCTCTGGATCACCCAATCGCGATACCGCCACATGTTCTCGCGCGTGTCGTCTTGTTTGAAGCCGTCGCTATCGGAGTAGCGGACAACGTCAAGCCAGTGCCGTCCCCAGCGTTCCCCATAGCGAGGACTTGCAAGCAGCCGGTCCACTAAGCGCTCTTCCGCGCCCGGTTTCGCATCGCCCAGAAACGCCTGCGCCTCGGCCGGTGTCGGAGGTAGTCCGGTCAGATCAAGAAAAGCACGGCGCAAATAGACTTCGCGCGATGCCGGCGCACTGGGCTTTATTCCTTTGGCCTTCAGCTTTTCGTAGACAAAGCGGTCGATCTCATTGCGGGCCCACTTCGCCCCAGCGGCGTCGAGAGTTGGCGGTGCAGCCTTCGCGACAGGTTGTATCGCCCACCAGCGCTTCTGCTGCGGCTTAAACTCATAGGCCGCAGGCTCCGCGGCCAGTGGCAGCGCAGCCAGAAATACCGCTAAGAAGGTTTGTGTCAACATGCTGATTTAATGTATGATTTCATTGGCCCACGCCGGTGTCAAGGGGGGGCTTAACGACTGGGGATCCTGTGGATTCCCCGCCAACGATCGAAGTCTCCGTCGAAACTGAAAATGGAACCAACGCCATATCGCTCCATTACAGCGACGTGCAGTGCGTCGCGCGCCGACAACTGAGCAGGATGGTGTATGATCTCACTAGCTCGAAGGACATCGATCTTATCGATAGGGAAAACGTCGTCCGCGATTTGTAGTAATAGATTTAATGCTGGTTCTATGGCCTCTCGCCGATTGATAGAAATATACCGGTGCAATATTTCCTGGATTACTTCAGCGTCCGTGACAAGTTTTTCTCGCGAAGCAATGACACGCTCAAGCGTCAATTGGGTGTCTACTTTTAGGGGATGATCCGCCCCAACAAGGTACATCGGAATATTAGAGTCGATAAAGATCAACCCTCGTAACCTCTAGCAATTTCGCTCAGGACTTGATCGATATCACCGGTCGGAAACGAATACTTGCTCGCTTCTCGAACGGCTTTCAATTTCGATACCGCGTCAATGGCTGGCCGATGCGCACGAGCATCCTTCAATGTGCGTCGCACGTACTCTCCCACCGTAAGGTTGTCGCTCATTGCTAAACGTTGAATCTCTTGCATTTCTTCATCGGGCAAGAGCACCTGGAGTCGTTTACTCATTGGTAGAATTTTAGCGCGGTACAGGTTCGTTAGACCAGCCCGTTTCTAAAGTCCCCCTTCCAAACCGTGCGTGCGGTTTTCCCGCACACGGCTTAACGATGATCTTACAGGTGCGGCTTGCGCCGGGTATTTCACAGTGCCCATCAACTTATGCAGTCCCATCCCGTGTAGCAGGTCGCCAGTGTATGGAGT
>CAIRSA010000123.1 GCA_903881085.1 uncultured Acidobacteriia bacterium | reverse complement strand
TTCTGCGGACTTGGTGGCCAGCTTGAAACTGCTGACATCGGTAAAAGTCAGCACCACGCCCTCGATGACATTTTCGAGTGTGCGATACGGCTGGCTGCGTGCCAGATACCAGGCGCCGTCGATGGTGCGCACCTCGCGCTCGACGGGCACCAGCGTATCGAGCACCGACTGCAGGTCGGGCTGCAAATCCGTTTCGAGATTGCTCACAATGTCAGACAGTGGCCGCCCGATGTCAGTGAGGATCATGCGGAAGGCCTTGGTCGCCGCGGGCGTATAGCGCCGGATGATCAGATCATGGTCAAGAAACAGCGTGCCTGTGTTGATGCTGTCGAGCAGGTTCTTCATGTCATTCTGAATGTTGTTCAACTGATCGATCTTGGCATTCAGCTCGGCGTTGACCGTGAGCGTTTCTTCATTGAGCGATTGTAGTTCCTCCTTGGAGGTCTCCAGCTCTTCGTTGCTGGATTGCAGCTCCTCGTTGGTTGACTGCAGTTCCTCGTTGGTGGATTTGAGCTCCTCGTTGCTCGCCTGCTGCTCCTCGCTGGTGACTTGCAGGGTCTCCTTGGCATAGGCGAGTTCGCGCTCGAGTTCGGTGACGCGTGCCAGATCAGCCACTGCCGGCGCCCGCTTGCCGCGTGCCGGCCCGGCAGATGCAGCGTCTTTTTTACCGCCAAGCAAACCAGCGACGACGGACTCATCGAAGCTGACCAGTAACAACTGCTCGCTGTTCGGCGACTTGGGCAGGGGGCGCACGCTCAAGTGCACCGTCGAGTAGCCGCCATTGGTTTTTACCAAGACCTCGTGGTTCACCGTCGGCGCGGCATTGGCACCGGCATTGAGCAGTGCGGTGCGCAACACCAGTTGCAGACCGTCGCGTGCCATCTCGAGCACGTTGTTGCTCACCGGACCGGGCGCCGGACGCAAATAGCGGCCGGTGTCGCCATGCACATGTTGGATATTGCCGTGGCTGTCGGTCGTGACCGACGCCGGCGCGTAATTATGCAGCAGCGCGTTGGCGCTCAGGCTGGCGATGTTGCCGAAGCTGATGACCTTGGCTTTATCGTCCTGCAGCGTCGTGGGGGCGTGCGCCCTGTGCACGGTTGCGCTCCAGTCGGTGCTGGTCTGCTGTAAGGGCGCGGCGCCAATGTGCACAGCACGATAAAACTTCCATTTGCGGTCGATGTTCGAAAACAACGCCTGCTGGCCGGTGACGCTTTCGGAGGTTGACAGGAACAGCACGCCAGCGGGTTTAAGCGCGTAGTGGAAAATGGGGATCAGACGGTTTTGTAGCTCGGTCTCCAGATAGATCATCAGATTGCGGCAACTGAGCAGATCGAGCCTGGTGAAGGGTGGGTCTTTGATCACGTTCTGCACCGCGAACACCACCATGTCGCGCAGTTCCTTCTTGACCCTATAGCCTGCTTCCGTCTTGGAAAAGAAACGGCTCAGGCGTTCGGGCGTGATGTCCTGGGCGATGCCCGGCGGGTAGAGGCCTGACCGCGCCGCGTTAATCGCGTCTTCATCGAGATCGGTGGCAAAGATCTGAATATTCAATTCCTGCTCGTGTTTGATCCTGATCGCGGTCTGCAACTCGGCGAGCAGGATAGCTATCGAGTAGGCTTCCTCGCCGGTCGCGCAACCGGGTATCCAGACGCGGAAGCTATAGCCGGACTCTTTGCCTGCCACCAACCCGGGCAGGATGGTTTCACTCAGCACTTTGAACGCCCCCGCGTCGCGGAAGAAGCTGGTGACGTTGATCAGCAGTTCCTTGATCAGCAACCGCGCTTCAGCGGAGTTCTCGTGTATATATCGCGCATAGATCGTTTCGGATTCGATATTGTGCTGCGTCATGCGGCGCTGGATGCGCCGGCTGATGGTGCTTTTTTTGTAGAGCGAGAAGTCCTGACCTGTGATGCTGCGCAGTTGCAGCAGAATCTGACTGATCGCGCTAACGTTTTTTAGCGGTACGAGCGCCGGTACGCGCAATCGGTAAGGTTGCTGCCTAAGCGTTTCCAGCAACATGGCCGGCATCTGTTCCACCGGCAGGATGTGGGTGGTGCAGCCGGCATCAATGGCGCTCTGCGGCATGCCGTCATACTTGGCTGTCGCCGGCTCCTGCACCATGCAGATGCCGCCGGCAGCGAGAATCGCCTGCAGACCCTGCGTGCCATCGGTGGCGGTACCCGAAAGAATAATGCCGATCGCGTCCGCCGCCTGATCATCGGCCAGCGAGCGCAGAAAGGTGTCGATCGGCATGCGCTGTCCGCGCGCCTGCTCAGGAATTGTCACCTGCAGCACGCCGCCGAGCAGCGCCATGTCGCGGTTGGGCGGGATAATATAAACATGATCGGGCGCGACCGGAAGCCCGTCGACTGCTTCGAGCACTTGCATGCCGGTGCTCCGCTGCAAAATTTCAGTCAGCAGACTGACATGGCTGGGATCGAGATGCGGCACCAGGACGAATGCCATGTGGGTATCCGCGGGGCAGGCTCGGAAGAACGCCTCAAAGGCTTCCAGTCCGCCGGCCGAAGCGCCGATGCCGACGACCGCACAGTCGTGGGACACGACGGGCGTGGCCGGCACCGCATCAATGACGGGCGGCAGGCGGGCGGAAGACTTGCGGACTTTGCGCTGGAGCTTTACAGGAAGCTTGCGGGTGACCATTAAAATCCTCCATCGATGAGCGGAAAAACAGAGGGCTTACCCCGATTGTTACCTTTGTGCCGATTCTACTCCCAGCCGCAGCTTTGTCTGAGGTGGTATTAGCCTGGGCCAGGGATTGCAGATTCAG
>CAIRSA010000122.1 GCA_903881085.1 uncultured Acidobacteriia bacterium | reverse complement strand
GGTGCCGTCTTGGTATCGCGTATCCTGAGATCACGGAAATGCTAGCTCGCGCAATCTTCGAAGCCGCCGCACAGATGGCCAAGAAGGGCGTGATGGTGATTCCGGAAGTCATGATCCCGCTGATCGGAAGCGCCCGTGAATTGGAACTGCAGAAAGAGATCGTCGACCGCGTGGCCAAGGAAGTTCTGGCCAAGGCCGGCGTGAAACTGCACTACATGGTTGGCACGATGATCGAAATTCCGCGCGCTGCATTGACCGCGGATAAGGTTGCTGAATTTGCTGAGTTCTTCAGCTTCGGCACCAACGATCTGACGCAGACCACGATGGGTCTTTCCCGCGACGACTATACGAAGTTCTCGCGCCTGTATGAAGATCAGAAGGTGTTCAAGGCCGATCCGTTCGCAGTGCTTGACCAGGAAGGCGTTGGCCAGCTGATCACGATGGCTGTGGAGCGTGGACGCAAAACGCGCCCGGACCTCGAAGTCGGCATCTGCGGCGAGCATGGCGGCGAGCCTTCGTCGGTAGAGTTCTGCTACCGGTCGGGCATGAACTACGTTTCGTGCTCTCCGTACCGTGTGCCGATCGCCCGTCTGGCCGCAGCGCAGGCTGCGATCTCGGGCGGCGACAGCAGCGAGACGAACCGCACCGCTTAGTTTAGTTTGGTTTGGTTGTTGAGAAGGCCGCCGGTGGACGAAAGTCTGCTGGCGGCTTTTTTGTTTTGGGGTCTACCGCGAGAGCTTGGTTCTCATTTCCTCCATTGTGAACGGTGGCGTTCTGCAATGAATCATCTCGTGGCAATTTGGACAAACGGGCCGAAGGTCCTCACGTGGATTCACTTTGTGACGCTTGCCGATTTTGGCAAGCGGATTCAGGTGATGAACATGGATAAAGCCCTCGCCTGCCTCGCCATATGTTCTACCGAAGTCGAATCCGCAGACAAGACAGGAAGTACCATAAATCCGAATACATTCGGCCCTGGCTTTGGGGTCCCGTTCATAACGATTTACAGTAACGGTAGTTCTCAAGCCCTCTACGAGATTCTCGGCGTCGATTTCCGATGGGTGAAAGTATCCAGAGATATCGGGCGTTCGATTCTCATACGCATAGACCAGGAGAGGGATGGCTGCCTCGACTTCTGCATCGCTATTCAAGTCAAAATAGTAAGCAGAAAGTTGCGCCCAATCGGATCCCATCGTTGGCCGCTTTCGAACGAAGACTGTGCCATTTCCAAACTCAATTCGCTTTAGTTCCTTTTCATCGGAATCTTTGCTGTAGAGATAGATCCTTAGGGTACTTTTCTTATGATACGACCAAGCGAAATTCGGCGTTCCCAATGAGCACATCGTCTTAGCATGATTCACCGCAACTTTTCCAATCCTTACTTCCAACAATGCAACAAGACGATCACAGAGAATTTGGCTCGCCGTCCACTTGGTATGCCGGTCCATGGTGACAGCCTATCAATTGTGTAGATATGGGATAGCATTGGAATTGCATGCGGAAGCGAACCTGGTCATCCTGGTTTGCTAAACTGAAAACGTAGACGATCCTCAGCAAAACCATGAGAACTACCAAGACACTCTCCGTCTCCTTGCCTCCTGAACAGCTTTATGAGATGGAGCGTACGGCCGAAAAAGAAAATCGGACAATGAGCGAACTGGTGAGCGAGCTTTACCGCCGCTATGTGGCCGATGAGGCGCGCCGGGAGTTCTCAAATTGCCTGAAGGCGCTTCGCGCCGAAGCGGCAGGCACACCTGCGAGTAAGCTGACTATGCGCCAAATCGACGCTGAAATCAGGGCCGCTCGTCAATCTCGTAAGCGCGCCGGATGATTCGCTCGGTTCTCGATACCAATGTCCTTTTCTCCGCTGCACTCAAGGAATCCGGAACTCCTGCCCTCGTTCTCGAGTTGGTTGAGCGCGGTATTATAACGCCTTGCATATCGGATGCGATTATTGCCGAATATCGGGATGTACTCGGTCGGCCGGTGATGCTGCCACACGCCCGGCGAGCCAAGAAGTTATTGGATCTGATGGCCATTTTTGCCCTCTACGTGTCACCGGCTCTAAAACTCTCCATATGTTCTGATGCGGACGACAATTGCTTTCTGGAATGTGCCGTGGCCGCAGAGGCCAAATACCTTGTTACGGGCAACATCAGGCACTTTCCAAAGAACTTCAGCGCAGTTGCCATTGTGACGCCGCGAGAACTGCTTGATCGGCTGATCGATGCTGGTCTGGCCTAAATTACCTGGGCCTGGCAAAGACCAACGAACCCGACCCGGCCAGCGGCGTGTTTGCAAAGTTCATGAAGTGGGCCGATGAGTTCCGCGGCAGCTTTGGCGTGCGCGCCAATGCCGACATTCCGCGCGATGCAAAGGTCGCACGTTTGTTCGGCGCCGAAGGCATCGGACTGTGCCGCACGGAGCATATGTTCTTCGCTGAAGAGCGTCTGCCTTTCGTGGTGGAAATGATTCTGGCGCGCGACGAAAAGACTCGCCGCAAGGCTCTGCTGAAGCTTCTGCCGATGCAGCGTTCCGACTTTGCAGGTCTGTTCAAAGCGATGGACGGCTTCCCGGTTGTGATCCGCACGCTGGATCCGCCGCTGCACGAATTCCTGCCCAAGCGCGAACACCTGATGGTGGACGTGGCGAAGTTCCCGCATGCCACCACCGCTGAAAAGAAGGAAATGGCCAAGACCTACGGCATGACCGTGGGCGAGTTGAAGAAGGGCATGCCTGCGCTGCTCGAGCGCGTGGAAGAGTTGCACGAATTCAACCCGATGTTGGGACACTGCGGTTGCCGTCTGGGTATCGCGTATCCTGAGATCACCGAAATGCAAGCTCGCGCAATCTTCGAAGCCGCCGCACAGATGGCCAAGAAAGGCGTGAAGGTGATTCCGGCAGTCATGATCCCGCTGATCGGAAGCGCCCGCGAATTGGAACTGCAGAAAGAGATCGTCGACCGCGTGGCTAAGGAAGTTCTGGCCAAGGCCGGTGTGAAACTGCACTACATCAAAGCTTCAAGCTAAAATGAAGTTGAGTAACAAGGAAACAAATGGACAGCTTCATCCCAATACCTGAATCGCTTGCGGCAGAGTTGGACCAAGCAGCCGAGCGCGAGCACAAGCAGAGGAACGACTACGCCGTGGATGTTTTGTCTCAGCATTTGAGGCGGCGACGGCAACTGATAGCATTGGACCTGTCCAGTGGTTGTTGGGATCCTGCCAATCACCCTGAACTGGCCGACGGTGCAGCGGCCTATGTCGAAAAGATTCGCTCTGAGGTTGACCAACGATTCGAGAATGCCCTCCTCCGTAGTCAAGATCAATCATAATGGCCTTTTTCCTGCTCGACACATCGGTAGTGATCGACCATTTGAATGGACGATTTGGCCGTACCGAATTCCTCAAAAAACTGGTTGCACAAGGAAGTGAACTGGCGACTTGCAGTGTTGTGATCACAGAGATCTACGCGGGCTTAAGATCGGGCGAGGAGGCGAAGACGGCGGCTCTCGTTGACAGTATGAGGAGCTTGCCCATCACTCCCCAGACTGCAAAGACCGCAGGTCTTCTCATGCGCGACTGGAAGAAGAAAGGCCGCACCCTGTCCTATACGGATGCGACGATCGCCGCCGTTGCGATAGTGCACGAAATCGAACTGCTTACTGACAACCGGAAGCATTTCCCGATGTCAGAGTTGCGAATGTTCCGACTACCTGAACGAGAGAGATAGTGGGATGAAAAAGGCAGATTAAGAATCCACCTGCAGAGCCGGTGCTTTATAGATTTCTGTTGGCCACCCATATAACAACTCAGCCTGGACATGAGGTCCAACAAGGAAAATGCAGGGTTCTTAGCGGCGGTAGTTGGCATCGAACTGATAGTGCTGGCTGAATCGCTTCGTCCTCTCCAACTTGCATTCGTCAACGCGTAGGGACTATACTTTCAAGCAATAGTCCCGTCCACTAGGTATTCACCCCGTAGTCTTCCTACCAAAGTCTGAACCCGGACCCGGTCGTCAAAATCCCAAATCCAATCGAGGTAGACAGATGAGATTTCCAGCGGTATGCCTGTTGCTATTGCAACTGGCGCTGAGTCCTTTGTCCGCGCAGGTTTTTCGCGGCGGAATTCAGGGAACGGTCACAGATGAATCCGGGGCTGTACTCGGATCGGCAGTGATCAGGGCAGCAAACACTGCCAACGGGCAGAACTACAACACGGTCAGCTCTTCGGCTGGCGAATTTGCCTTTAACGATCTTCCGCTTGGCGAATATTCTGTGACGGTGTCGCAGCCTGGGTTCGAGAATCTGCGTATCAATCGCGTGGTGGTGTCGGCCGGCGCAATGTTCAATCTGCCGGTGAAATTGAGTTTGGCAAAGGTATCCTCCACCGTGGAAGTATCGGCCGCGGCGGTATCGCTTGAGACGACGAATGTCTCGCAGACCAACGTGGTGCCGAACGTCACAGTAGAGAGCCTGCCGGTGAACGGAAGGAACTTTACTCAACTGATTGCGCTGGCACCGGGCTTCGCCGGATACGGCGGAAGCGGCTCGTTCAACGGGTTGCGGTCAGGCCAGGTGAATCAACAGATCGAAGGCATTGATAACAACGATGCGGCGAACAACTCTTCGGCCGCCAATCAGGGCGGGATTCAGAGCATTCCGGGCGTACTGATGCCGCTGGATGCAATTGAGGAATTTTCAGTGCAGAGCCAGAGCGGCGCTGAAGTGGGGCGCAACGCCGGCGCGGTCATCAACCTGATCATCAAGTCAGGCGGGAATCAGATGCACGGCACAGCGTACTATTACAGCCGCAACGAAGGCTTGTCGGCGAATTCGCCGTTTTCCGCTGTAGACGCTCCGAAGCTGAAATTGCGCAACGAACATTTTGGCGGATCCGTTGGCGGGCGTATCCGGAAAGACAAGACTTTCTACTTCATGACCTTCGAAAAGCAGAAGTTCATCATCGGGCAGCGCACGTTCACTACGCAGCCAACCTACGCGTATCAGACCGCGGCGAAGCAGTTGATGGCGCAGTTCGGCGTGGCTGTGAATCCAGTGTCGGCGAATCTACTGAACATGCTGTGGCCGTCGTATGTATTGAGCGGACCCGCGGCGCCGAACAACTACTTTGCGACGACGCCGGAAACCGGTTTCAGCAACAACGGTCTGGTGAAAGTGGACCACAGCTTCAATGACAAGAACCGGCTTTCGTTGCGCTGGTACGTGGGGCAGGGAACACAGACTGCGCCGTTGAGCAGTTTCATCCCGGATTACTACCAGGTGGGCCCGATGCACGTGCACAACTACTCGGCGATTTTGAATACCACGCTGACGCCGACCATCACAAATCAATTGCTGATTGGCGTGAATTATTTTCATCAGTCGTTTCACGATGCCGGAACGGCGGCCAATCCGGCTGCGGCCGGGTTCGTCACGGGCGTGACCGGAGCGAATCTGGAAGGCTCGCCGAACTTCGCGATCAGCGGTTTTGATCCGACCGGGTTGAGCCCGGTTTCCGGACGCCAGGATTACACCGGCCATATTGGCGATACGGTGAGCATCATGAAAGGACGCCACCAGATCCGGTTGGGTGGCGAATACCGCAGGACGCAGTTGTTCGAAATCGGCGCTGGCGCAGGCAACAACTGGGGCGGCCGTGGCAACTTCACAGTAAATGGCCAGGTTGGGCCGTGGGCGAGTTTGCTGAGCAAGGCCGGCCAGGATACGAACGTGATTGCATTGGCCGATTTCATGGCCGGCAACGTGTTCTCCTCGACGATCACAGCAGGCAGCCCGGCGCGCGAAGTCTGGTTGAATAGCTTCAATCTTTTCGTGCAGGACAGCTGGCAGGTCAATCGCAAATTGAATTTGAATCTCGGGCTGCGCTATGACTATTTGGGGCCGCTGAGCGACGATAAGAAAGACCTGTCGACTTTCCGGCCCGGTGTTCCGGGCGGCCTGGCGGTGGCGGGCGATCAGATCTCAAGCCTGTATCCGGCGGCGAGCAAGATGTTTGCGCCACGCATTGGAGTGGCTTATCAGGTGAACAGCGGGCTGGTGATCCGCAGCGGCTTCGGCCTGTTCTGGGACACGCCCTCGGGCAACACCTTCCTGGCGCAGGGCTCATTAAGCAACAATGGCGCGATCGGCGTGGATGCGAATCCGGCTGGCACGAGTCCGGTGTATGCGATTTCGCGTTCGGGCTATACCTTCAGTGCTGGGCAACCCATCTTTCCGACAAGCCTCTCTATTTCGGGCAGCAACATCTTCGGGCTATTCTCTGTGAACCCTGATTTCAAACCGTCGGACACAATGAACTTCAGCTTCAACGTGGAAAAGACACTAGGCAATAACATGCTGTTACAAGTGGGCTATGTGGGATCGCAGGGTCGTCATCTGGTGATTATTCGCGACATCAATCAGCCCGCTCTGGGCAGCAATTCCGTGAGCCGGACCGTTAACGGCTTCACCTATCTGCAGCAGACACGGCCGTACTTTGCCAAGTTCCCTAACTTCGGCGCGATCGATCAACTGGAGAGTTCCGGTACTTCCAACTTCAATTCGCTGCAGACATTTCTTCGCATGAAGACCTGGCACGGATTGACGACGCAGTATTCCTACACTTGGTCGCACGCATTGGAAGAACTCGCCAGCGGTTCGACGTTGCCACAGGACAGCAACAACATTCGCGGCGATTATGGCAATTCGACTAACGATGTCAGGCATCAGTTCAAAGGCTATCTGGTTTACGATATCCCGGCCGCGAAGTTCGGTCCGAAGTGGGTTACCGGCGGATGGCAGGCCAACAGTCTGCTTTACATTCGCACTGGGCGGCCGGTGACCATCAAGGCTTCTTCGGCAACCAGCGGAACGCTGGAGGGTACGGAGCGCGCCAATATCATCGCCGATCCGCTGGCCGGCACGGACCACACCTTTGTGCAAGGCAAGGGAGTGCGCTGGTTCAATCCGGCGGCCTTTGTAAATCCTGCGGCGGGTCAATTCGGTAGCATGCAAAAGAACTCCATATACGGGCCGGGCTTTGCCACGGTGGATCTTTCCGTGTTCAAGAACATTCCGATTCGCGAGCGGATCAAGGCTCAGTTGCGCATCGAGATGTTCAACATCTTCAACCACATCAATCTGGCTCAGCCAAGCGCTCGCGTGGGAAGTGCGTTGGGGCAGATTGCGTCGACGGCAGGTGCATCGTCCGGGCAGCCGGGCATTGGGCCGGGCGAGCCGTTCAACATGCAGATCGCATTGAAGCTGGTGTTCTAATGAAGCTGAGAACATTGTTTTTATTGGCGATTGGGCCAGTATTGGCGGAAGAGGCAAGCGGGGAATGGGTAGCGCGCGTTACGGGCGCCACCGTCCGCGAGCCGGTCTACGCTCATGTCACGATTCGCGCAGAGGGCAAGACTCTGCGCGGGTCATGGAATGAGTGGACACTGGAGGGCACCGTCGAGGGCGGGCGCGTAGAGTTTGGCCTGAAGCAGCCCGATGGGCATGCAATGGGTACGATGACTGGCGAATTTGCTGGCGGCAGAGCCGCGGGCAAAGGTTCGCTCGAAATGCGGGCTGGAGAGGGGCGGCGGGGACCGGCGCAAGTGCTCTGGACGCTGGAGCGGCCGGTTGTGCGCAGCGGCGGGCCGAAGACGGTGACATTTGAGCCAACGCAGTTCTACAACAATTATTCGGCGGCGATTGCGCCGGTGCTGCGCGTGTTTCCGGGCGACACCATCCGTACTTACACGCTGGATAGCGGCGGCACCGATGCGAAACAGGCACGGCGCTCAGCGGGCGGCAATCCACAGACCGGTCCGTTCTACATAGAAGGCGCGCTGCCTGGCGATACACTGTCGGTTCACCTGAAGCAGGTACGGCTGAATCGCGATACGGCGCGCAGCGGTGCGCGGATCAACCTGCGGACGGTGACGCCGGCATGGGCCGTGGCAGCGAAGTATAGCGAAGGCTTCAATAGCGAATGGAAGTTGGACAAGGCGGCCGGCGTGGCGCGGTTGGCGAACCCAACGGAACGCTTGAAGAACTACACGGTGCCGATCCTGCCGATGATCGGATGCCTGGCTGTGGCGCCAGCGGCCGGGCAGTCGTTCCGCTCGACGGATCTTGGTCCGTATGGCGGCAACATGGACTACAACCGCATGAATGAAGGGGCAACGCTGTTATTGCCGGTAAGCCAACCGGGGGCGCTTTTCTTCCTGGGCGACGGGCATGCGGCGATGGGAGACGGCGAATTGACTGGCGCGGCCTTGGAGACATCGCTCGACGTGGAGTTCACGGTTGATGTCATCAAAGGCTCGGCAACCACGTATCCAAGGCTGTTGAACAGCGAGTATCTCATGTCAATGGGAGTGGCTGGCTCGATTGCCGATGCACTGCAGTTTGCCACTTCACAGTTGGCCGACTGGTTGAAGGCCGACTACGGCTTGAACGACAGTGAGGTGGCCATCGTGCTGGGAACGGCCTTGCGATATGACGTTGCGGAGATGGTGGATCCTCAGATCAATGTGGTGGCGCGCATTCCTCGAACCGCATTGCAGGGGTTGCGGAAGTAGCATAATGACGGCGGCTTCATTTCGTTTTAGCAGACGGATACATGACGAGGGATGGACCTTAGACTGGATTGAAGGCATAATGGGCTTGTGAGCCAAGCAATCATTCGCGACCCTGAGATCATGCACGGTGTACCCGTGTTCAGAGGAACACGGGTACCTGTACAGACGCTTTTCGATTATCTGGAAGGCGGCGATCCCTTGGAGGTTTTTCTCGATGGCTTTCCCACTGTTTCTCGCTCACTGGCGCTGGAGGCCCTGGAGGAGGCAAAGCAACTTTTGCTTGCCAGTGCCTGATGCGAATCCTGATTGATGAGTGTATCGATGAGAACCTCCGGCACTTCCTTCCCGGGCATCACTGCTGCACTGCACGATTCGCGAAATTGCTGAGCTAAAGAACGGGCGATTGCTTGATGCGGCAGAGGCAGCAGGGTTTGATGTCCTTCTCACGATAGACCAAAATATTCCTGCTCAACAGAATCTTTGTGGTCGATCCATATCCATTCTTATCATTTGCGCTTCTTCCAATCGGACTAGCGAATTGAAGAAGCTCATTCCGGCTGTTCTGGACGCACTGGTATCCATTTCGCCTGGCGAAGTTATTCGCGTTCGTTGATTTTCTAAAAAAGAACTTATTTCGTTTTCTTGAGGCTACCATCCCAACGCAGGCCGGCGCGCCACAGGCGCGGGGCGCCGATATTGGGCGTGGGCGTGAGGGCCGTCAGATACTGGCGGTTCAGTAAGTTTTCAAACGCGGCTGAGACGGAGAAGGACTTCGTCAAGCGGTGGCGCAACACCGCTTGCAGCGTTGGGTAGCCGGGTAGCAGGAATACATTCTTGTCGTCATCAAACTGCGACGAGACGGCCCGCAGGCCGCCTGAGAGCAACGTTGCGCCGTGCGACCAGATGAGTTGCGCGGAGCCCTGATGGCGCGGGGTTTGGGCGATGCGCTCGCCTGTGGGTACGCGGCTGTCGGCGAACAGGTAGCCGAACTCGGCGCGCAGGTCATGCCAGGTGTGGCGGAGGTTGAATTCGGCGCCGCGGGCCAATGCGGAGGCGGCGTTCTGGCGTTGGCGAAGGATCAGCGCGGGCGTGCTGGAAAGCGTCACGTTGGTGATCAGATCGGTGAGTGAGTTGCGATAAAACGTCACGCCGGCTCTGGTATTTTCGCCCACGAAATCGACTCCGGTCTCAGCGCCAAATACTTTTTCAGGCAGCAGCGCGGCGTTTCCCAACGTGTCGGTATTGCCGGTCTTGAATTCGCGATATAACTCATTCAACGTTGGCGTGCGCAGGCTGCGGTAGACGGAGCCGCGTCCGCGGATGCGTTTGCGTCCGAGCGTGAGGCCGGCGCTGGGGCTGAAGAAGCCCGAGGAATGTTCGCGCGCGCCGGCGAATAACTGCAAGGGGCCGCGGCGGTAATCGGTCTGCATGAA
This sequence comes from uncultured Acidobacteriia bacterium, assembly GCA_903881085.1. Lineage (GTDB taxonomy): Bacteria > Acidobacteriota > Terriglobia > Bryobacterales > Bryobacteraceae > CAIRSA01. Next base: position 15,720 of record CAIRSA010000122.1, on the reverse strand, counting down.
GCCGCCGCCCTGATTGAGAATTCCGCCGCCAAAGCGTTTGCCGGTGGGGAAGAGCGAATCGGTGGAGTAGCCTTCGACGCGATTGTAATCGGCGCCGATCAGCGCGTTCCAGTGCGTGGTGTGCTTGGCCCACATGCCAGCCAGGCCGGTGGATTCGCTGGGTACGCCCTGGTTGTAGCTGAGCGTTTCTTTCTTGCGGTCGGCGCTGACGCTGGAAAAACTGGCGTGGAAGCCTTCCTGCGTGTGATAGGCGAGCAGCGTGAAATCGTCACGGAAGTAGTGCGCGGCGACGTTGCCGAGGCCGGTGGAGTTGGTGGTCAGCGTGGTGCCGTTCTGGCGCTCTTCGGCGAGCAGATCGAACTTGAGGAAGATTCGGTCGCGCGCGCCCATGTAGTCGAGGCGCAGGTCGGTGGCGACGAATTTTACTCCGGCGCGTGTGTCGGCGGGGCCGCGCTTGTATTCAGGCACGATGTAATAGCCGTCGGTGGTGGCGGCGCGCAACCGAGTGCTGAAGGCCCAATGCTGCCAGAGTTGCGAGAAGCCGCCGGTGAGTTCGTGCGAGTTGTTGTTTCCGCCTTCATAGGAGCCGTTGACTCGCAGCACGGAGGCGGGGCGGGAGAACAATGCGATGGCGCCGCTCATGGCACGATCGCCGAAGACGGCCGTGGATGCGCCGCGCAAAACTTCGACTCGCTCCAGTTCATCGGGCGCAAAGCGCGTCCAGTAAACCCAGCCTCCGAAGGGATCGTTGATGGGGATGCCGTCCCACAGCACCAGCGTGCGACTGGCTCCGCTGGAGCCGATGCCGCGCAGCGAGACACCTTGCGTGGTCGGGTTGGCGACGATGCTCGACGAGCGGCGGAAAAGCGTGAAGCCGGGCACGGTGCGCAGGCGGTCATCGAGATTGAACCCGGGGGTCTGTTCGATGTTCTCCTTATCGAGAACGGAGATGGAGGCCGGGGCTTCCATCGAAACCTTTTCGTCGACCGTGATGCTACTGCGGATCGGATCAAGCTTCGGAGCTGGATTCGGCTGCTGGGCGAAGAGCGGCAAGATCGAGAATGCGAGCGCGATGCCAGCCAGCCTGCTGCATGCGGTCAGGTGAAGTAGTGAATACGATGGCAAAAGATTTCTCATCATCTGGAACAACGGCGGGCCTCCCTGGAAGCGGCTCGACGAGTGCGAGGTACTTGAGAATAGTATACACGTCCCCTTGGTCTGGGATGGCGGCGTCGCAGGATTGTGTGCGAAGGCGGACGCGGGCGCTGCGTGCGGCGAGATGCAGGACGAGGTACGCGCAGCATTCGATGGCGTGCTCGAAGGCGTCGCCGGCGGGGGCGTCTAGATCGAGAATAATTTCGATGCGATGGTCCTGCTCGCGGGCGAATTCGCGGACCTGCAGGTTGCCGGTGTGGGCGGTGGCTTTCCAGTCGACATGGCGCGAACTTTCGTTGAGCTCGTAGGGGCGGATGCGATAGAAGTCATTGCCGCGGCCGCGGAAATGGGCGGTGATTTCGCCGGTCAGCTGTTGCGCCAGATCTTCGAAGCCGGGCTGCGGATCGATGGCCGGGTACACAAGCACGGAGCGGCGCAGCGTGACGCGGATGCGGCGTTCGGCGAAGCCGAAGGGGAAGCGCGATGAGAAGGCGAAGGAGTTGTCTTCATACAGGCCGCGTTTGTTGAACAACACGCTGACGGTCTCTTCGCAAGTGGAATTTCCTGGCAGCAACGGAAAATATAGTTCTCCCTGAAAGCCGTTGGCGGCGGTGCCTGACAGGTGAATGGAAAACGACGGGACGTGGCGCTTGCCGTTGCGGACGATGATGCGCGCCAAGGCCTTTTGCCGCGCAGAGAGATGCTCCGGCGGGATGAATTCGAGCTCCAGGCCGGAGAGCAACAGGCGGTTGACGAAGCCCGAAATCAGCAGCACGGACATGAGCGCGGCCAGCACCAGGAAGAGCAGATTGTTGGCGGAGAGGAATGCCGCGAAGCCAATGGCGATGATGAGCGCGGTGAAGGCGAGGCCCGCGGCGGTGATGCGTTGTTCGAGTCCGCCGACGGCCCAGGTGGTGATTCTCTTCCAAAATGAACGCATCGTGTGAATGCCATCACCAACATGGCACACCCTAACATGGCACAATGGGTAACTTATGTCGAGTCCGACGGTGCAATTGCGGCGCAGCCTGGGGCTGTGGGATCTGGTGTTCACGGGCATCATCATGGTGCAGCCCACGGCGCCGATGCCGCTGTTTGGCGTGGTGAGCGATCAGGCCAGGGGGCATGTGGTAACCACCATTCTGATTGCGATGGTGGCGATGCTGTTCACCGCGATCAGTTATGGCCGCATGGCGCGCGCGTATCCGGGGGCGGGCAGCGCGTACACGTACGTGGGGCAGGAGCTTCATCCAGCGCTTGGATACCTGACCGGGTGGAGCATGCTGATGGTTTACGTGTTGGGTGCGCTGATCACCACCATCTGGTGCAGCAAGGCTGCGATGAATGCAATTCCGTGGCTTCCTTATTGGATGTGGGTTGTGTTTTTCGCCGTGCTGTTTACGATGCTGAATTTGCGCAAGATTCAATCGACTGCGCGGACGAATGAGATTCTGACTGCGGCGATGAGCGTGGTGATTGTGTGGATGCTGGTGGCGTGCGTGCGGGCCGTGCTGGCGCTGCCGCAGCACCTGGACACGGCGTTCTTCCTGCTGCCGTTTTATGACCCCAAAACATTTTCTTTGCCTGCTGTTTCGACGGGCACTTCGTTGGCGGTGCTGACATTCATCGGTTTCGACGGGATCTCCACGTTGTCGGAAGAGGCGAAGAATCCGCGTCGTAATGTTCTGCTGGCGACGGTGCTGGTGGTTCTGATTATCGGAGTTCTGTCGGTGGTGGAGGTGTACGTAGCGCAGCTGGTGTGGCCGCACGGTGAGAAGTTTCCGGATGTCGATACTGCTTATGTGCATGTAGCAGGCCGGGCAGGCGGGATGCTCCTGTTTCAAGCCGTGAATCTGACATTGATCATTGCGAATATGGGTTCTGGTTCCGGAGCGCAGCTTGCGGGCGCGCGGTTGCTGTTCGGGATGGGGCGCGATGGGGCGCTGCCGAAAGGGTTCTTTGCGTATGTCGATCCGCGGACGCACATTCCGCGGAATAGTGTGATTGCCATCGGCGCGTTTGCCCTGGCAGGGGCGTTCCTGATGACTTACGAGATGGGCGCTGAGTTGTTAAACTTCGGCGCGTTTATCGGCTTTATGGGCGTGAATCTTGCGGCGTTCCTGCGATATTGGGTACGCGCTGAGAAGCGCCGCATGGGGAACCTTTTGCCGCCGTTGTTGGGCTTTGCGATCTGTTTCTATATGTGGATCTCTCTGCGCGTGCCGTCGCAGATTGCCGGTGGCGTGTGTCTGGCGATTGGGATGGCGTATGGGGCGTACAAGACGCGCGGGTTCAAAGAGAATCTGGTTAAGTTCGACGTGCAGGATGAAATACAATAGATCCGTATGCGCCTTTTACTGCTATTATCCCTGCTGCCTGCGGGTTATGCCGCCGAATGGAAACAACTCTTCAATGGAAAGGACCTGACCGGCTGGAAGATGACCGGCCCTGGGCGATTCGTGCTGGAAGACGGCCTGCTGAAGACTGAGGGCGGCATGGGGCTGCTTGTGAACACCACACAGAAGATCGGCGATGCGACGATCCGCGTAGTTTTCAAAACGGCGAGCGAGCACGCCAATTCGGGTGTGTATATTCGGATGGCCGAGATTGCCAACGATCCGTGGTATGGAGTTCACAATGGCTATGAGGTACAGATCGATGCCGCGGGCGACGAGTGGCATTGCACGGGCGCACTGTATTCGCTGGCCAAAGTGTCAAAGCGCACGCAGAAGCCGATGGGCGAGTGGAATACGATGGAGATCACGCTGCGCGGGCAGAAGACCACGGTGGTGCTGAATGGCGAACAGGTAAACGAGTTTGTGGGAAATCAGCCGGTGCCGGAGCGCAAGATGTGGTTCGAACCCGTGCGCGGGCCGCGGCCTGATTCCGGTTATATCGGATTGCAGAACCACGACGGGCGCAGCACGGTTTATTTCAAAGAAGTGAGTGTGAAGACGAATTAGCCGTTCAGGTGCAGGCCCTTGTGAATCGCGTACAAGGCCAGTTCCAAGCGGTCAGAGACGCCCAGTTTATCGAAGATGTTGTGCAAGTGGTTCTTCACCGTCTGCTCGCTGATGAACATCTTTTCGGCCATTTCCTTGTTCTTATATCCCTGGGCGACCAATGTGACGATTTCGCGTTCGCGCGTTGACAGCGGTGAACGTTCACGCGGTTTTCCTGTGCTGGAAGTGGATGTCGACGAACCTTCGCTGCCGGGGGCGGCGAACTGGCGCATCACAGCCGCGGTGGTGTGCGAATCGAGCCAGATCTCGCCGGCGTAGACTTTGCGAATACTCTTTACGATCAGGTCAGGGGCGGTCTGCTTCAACACAATACCAGAGCAACCAAGCTTCATGGCCTGCACGAATTCGTTCTTGTCTTCTGAGGCGGTTAACACGATGATCTTCGTACGGCGATTGGTTTGTTGCAGGGTCTGGAGTGCCGAGAGCCCGTCAAGATTGGGCATGCGCAGATCAAGCAGTAGGACATCGGGATCCATGTGGGTCACCACTTCAATGACTTCGCGACCGTCGCCTGCTTCGCCAACTACTTCAAAATCAGATTCCAACGTGAGCAAACGGCGGATTCCATCCCGGACGATAGGGTGATCGTCAGCGATAACGATGCGGATGTTCGGCTTCTTAGAAGGACTCAGAGCAACCTGATCGTCCCCCATCATGCTTTGGATCGCGTCGCTCTCAGTGCCTACACTCAAGTTATTCATTACGGTTGCCTCTCGTACCTGAATCAATAATAAGGGCAGTTCTAGTACTGGGTCAATTGTTCTACGTCTTACCTGACCATGCTGATTTCCCTTAGTACTATCTACTGAGTACCTTAAGAAACCGTGGGCCTTGAATTTGAGAAGAACTAGTCCTGCCAGAAACACCTTAGGAAAATATTTCGAAACTTGCGCAGTGCCCCTAAGGTGTTGACGTCCTGCGCATTTATTCTGAGAGCAATAAAGCTATATCGTCCATCGCTTTACGAACCGCTGAGGTGGGTTCGTTGTAGTTATTGGCAATCAATGAAAAGGCGATGGGCCCATTGGTGAGCGATTCGGCATAGCCGCCTAATGCCGTGACATGAGTGAGCGTTCCTGTTTTGGCGTGAATGCGGCGCGCCTCTTCTTTATTCCCTTTGAAACGGCTGATGAGCGTGCCGTCTTCCCCGGCGATGGGGAGAAATGATAACCATAGCTTTCGATATTTAGAGGCATACAAGTATTGAAGTAGATGACAGACTGTTTCGGGTGTGACCAGTGTCAGGCGGGAAAGTCCGCTGCCGTCGACGAAGTGATATTGATCTTTGGCGACGCCCGCTTCGGCAAGGAAGATCTGCAGTTCTTTGACGCCGTTGTTGGCGGTGGCCTCGCCATGCTTCACGCGGCCTACCTCGCGAAGCATAATCTCTGCGTGAAGATTCTGGCTGACCTTGGCAACCACCTGCAGCAATTCCGAAAGCGGCGGGGATGTCCGCTTGGCGACCACTTCGCCGGCCTGCTCGACGATTGGTTCGCCAAGCCGGCGATGGCGCGCGCGGGCGATGCCGGCGACGGTGACTCCAGCACGTTCGAGCTCCTCCTTGAGGGCACGGGCAGCGAAGAGGGCCGGGTCGTCAATGGCCAACAGATCGGACCAGCCGCGGTCGGTGACCACTCCGCTCAGCCGCAGTTCGCGCGAACCGGCATCGCGTTCATAGTGCACCCGGCCTTCTGCTCCGCGGACAGTCTGATTGTGGATGGTGTAGTATTCGAGCGCCGGGTTGAGGATGATGGCCGGCGGGCTGGAGCGAGTGAGCGTGATGCGGAAGGCGTTGTCGTTGATGGTGAGAGCGCTGACCGGCGCGCCGTATTCGAAGAGCGCATCGTCTTGCGACCAGCCGCCGGGATAGGGATCGTGGGGCCAGGCTGTGTCGTCACCAATGATGTCGCCGTCAACCACTTTGACGCCTGCCGCCACCGTTTGTGCTGCCAGGGCGCGGATGCCGGCGAGGGCATCGCCCTGCGGCTCGTCCTTATCATAAGGATATTTTCGCGCGCCCATCGAGGGATCGCCACCGCCATAAAGAACGATGTCGGGCCCTTGACGGCGGACCGTGGTGACGAAGCGGTAGTCGGGGCCAAGCCGCATCAAGGCGAGCGAGGTGGAGAATAGCTTGGTGTTCGAGGCAGGTACGAAGAAGCGGCTTGGGTTGACTTCGACGAGCGTTTTTCCGGTGGTGAGAGAGACGGCTTTGAGGCCCCAGATGGTTCTGGAGCGGGTCATCGTCTTCTCAATTTTTTCTGCCAGTGTGTCCCCGGCACGTGCGGAGATACAGGCTAGCAGCAAAAGAGGCGCGAGGCGGTTAGCAACCTTCATATAAGAAGGAAGGATACCTGTTTACGGGGGCTCCTGTCACTTTGCGTGCGATGCAGTACATCTGCTCGCCGCGCAGGGTCATGGGATAGTTGCCGCGTTCCAGGACGTCCTTGTAATAGAGGTCGGCTTCGTAGCCCTCGATCTTTTCAGTGAAAAGGTACTCGATGCGGAAGCCGGCGGAGATGATGCAGAACTCCAGTTCTTCGGGCGTGTACTCGCGGACGTGGGGAATTTCCGTATCGCGATACTCGCTGTTGGGATTTGGATACATGGAGAACAGCTGAGGATTTTCTCGGCCGTGGAGCAACCGGGCGACGGCGGTCCAACTCATGATGTTGGGCGTGGTGAGGATGAGGCAGCCGTTATCGTCGAGCACGCGATGGCATTCGACGAGCATGTGCATGGGATCCATGATCATGTGCTCGTAGATTTCGCAGGCGAGCACGACATCGAAGGAGTTGTCTTCGTAAGGGTAGCGGTCCTTTTCGGCGTTGAAGAGATCGACGAAGCAGCGGAAAATCTCCTTGCCTTTGGACGTGACAACTTTGGTGTCGATGCGTCCGAGGGGGCCGTAATACGCTCCGCGGACGTCGTAGCCCAGAACGCAGCCAAGCGCGGGTGTCATGTGCATGTAGGCGCCAAGTTCGAGGATCTTTTTAGTGCGGCCTGGCTCGGGGACCATGCCGAGAGTGCGGGTGATCCGCTTCATGTGGGTTTCCAGGTACGCACGTGCGCCTTCGTCGGCCCAATCGAGGCTGCGCAGGAAGTCGCGCACTTCGTTTTCCAGGCGGCCTGTGGGGATTTTGACGGCTGGTTGCGGGCGATGTTCGATGCGCGAAAGGTGTTTGTCTAGGTACCACAGCACGCGCCGCAGGAAATGGATGAATGACATGAACTGAGAACCATGATACGACAGAACGCGCCCGAGGCGAATAGCGACTGCTGCACGCGGCATGTCAAAAATGTTTCAAACAAGTGGCGGAATGATTGCTGTGTTGCCTAGAGGATCAATCTTGCCGCAGTGAAGCCGAGCAGCGAGCCGATCAGGGCGCCGGCGAGTACATCGCTCAAGAAGTGCATGCCTAGAATCACGCGGGAAACCGCTATGCTAAGGGCGCAGAAGAAGACTCCGGCCGCCAGGTTGGGGTATGCGATCATCAGCGGAACTGCGATGGCGAAGGCGGTTACGGTATGGCCCGAAGGAAACGAAAACTGATCGGGCGGCAATAGTGTAGACCAGCAGTGCGGTTCAATGGCACAAGGGCGGCGGCGGTTTGCGAAGCGTTTGAGGAATAGAAAAACGCTGATGCCACAGAATGCGGCGATTGTAGAGGCGGCAACCGCAGCAAAGCGGCCTTCCCCTCCGAAAAGCAGAAGCGCGACGGCCATTCCGTACCAGAGCCAGCCGTCTCCGCCACGGGTGGCGCAGATCATCCACAACCTCATCCAGCGTGGCGCCTTCCACCAATGCACGCGATGCATGACCCGATGGTCCACAGAGGTAAGGTAACCGACAACAGCGGGTGAAATCGTCATGTTCTCCTCCACCTATAGTTGTACTCTCTGGTGGTTACAAAGCGGTGAATCAATGACCAAAACTACGTGAATTCAATTACTAGTGTAGCGTGCTTTCCGCAATGGTCCGTTCTGCTCGCTTTGTTCGGTGCGCGAAATGACGCTAGCGCGTGCCATTTCCCATAGAGTTAGCGATGGCCATTCAATTGCCGTACAGTGAAGTGTGGACGCATTGATCCAAACATTAGCGGCAAACCCCATCCTGACCTTGTTTCTGGTAATCGGGCTCGGCTATCTGTTTGGCGAGATCGATTTTTTCGGCTTCCGGTTTGGTGTTGCCGGTGTACTGTTCGTTGGGCTGGCGATTGGCGCGTTGAGCGCATCGATCGCTTTGCCGGAAGTGGTTTCCACGCTGGGGCAAATCATTTTCGTTTATACCATCGGGATTCATTCCGGTCCGGGATTCTTTCGCTCCTTCAAGAAGTCGGGCTTTCGCGACAGCGCCTTGGCCCTGGGTGTCGTATTGTTTGGTGCGGCGCTGGTTTGGGTGGCGTCGAAGCTTCTGCCGTTGAGCGCCGCGCATGCGGCAGGCCTGTTTTGCGGGGCGCTGACGAATACGCCGGCACTAGCTGCGGTGCGTGAGCGGTTGGGTGGAACGGTAAATGATCCGGTGGTCGCCTACAGCCTGACTTATCCGGCGGGCGTGATCGGCGTTCTGATCTCGTTCCAGATCTTTAAGAAACTTTGGCATGTGGAGATTGCGCCACAGGCGGAGAATGCGGACATTTTGGCGAAGGATTTTGAGGTGCGCAATCCTGGCGTGTTTGGCCGGACCATCGGCGAGGTGTTGGGTATTCATAAAGACCTCGGCTTCGTCATCAGCCGCATCCAGAAAGACGGCAAGAGCGATATTGCGAAGTCCGAAACCATACTTTCCGAGGGCGATATTGTCGTTGCGGTTGGCGAAGAGGATTCGATGGACCTGGCCGAGCAGATTTTCGGCGAGCCAAGCCGTGAGCAGATTGAACTCGACCGATCGGAGTTGGATTACAGGCGCGTTTTTGTTTCGAGTAAAGAGGTGACCGGCAAGCGCATCCGCGATCTGGACCTGCAAAACCAATATGGGGCCACGATCACGCGGCTGAAGCGTGGCGATGTGGACTTGGTGCCCTCGCCCGAAACGCGACTGGAGTTTGGCGATCGCGTGCGCGTGCTGACGCGGCGGGTGAATTTCGGCGTGATTGCCCAGGTTTTTGGCGATTCAATTCGTGGCACCGCCGAGACCGACTTTGGCTCTGTCGCTCTGGGCATGGTGCTGGGAGTGCTGGTTGGCATGCTGCCGATTCCGCTGCCAGGCGGCGAAAGCTTGCGCTTGGGTTTAGCGGGCGGGCCGCTGTTGATGGCCCTGTTTCTGGGCTGGCTGGAACGGTCGGGCAAGGTCACCTGGGTGATTCCGATCAGTGCAAATCTTACGTTGAGGCAGATTGGCTTATTACTGTTTCTTGCGGGCGTGGGGACTAAGGCTGGATATTCTTTCGCTTCGACGTTTGGCGCAAGCGGACCGCGCATGATGTTGGCGGGCGCGGCGATTACGATTGCAGTTACGGTGGCTACGATGATCTTTGGTTATAAATTCTTAAAAATTCCTTTTGATTCTTTGATGGGTATGATGAGCGGGATTCAGACGCAGTCGGCTTGCCTGGCGTATGCGTCGAACATGGCGAAGTCTGAGCGGCCGGATGTGGCCTACGCCGGTGTCTATCCGGTGGCGATGATTGCGAAGATTTTACTCGCCCAGTTGTTGTTGGTTTCGTTGCATGGTGCCGAGATGCCCGCAGTGAATCCGTATCTGATCCGGCCTGGCGTGAATGCCACCACTGGCGTGACCGGGCCCAATGTGGCGCTGGTTTCGTATGGCTATTCAACGGACGGTACGCAACAGTATATGACCGGATTTTACGAGTATGGCATCGGTTATCGCACGGCGATTCTCGTAGTGGCGCCTCACTTCACGTCGAAGGCGGGCAATGCGGGGATCGGCGATACCAGCGTCGGACTGAAGGTGAAACTGCGTGAGGCGAAGCACCGGATTCCTGCGATTTCGGCCTATTATGCGTATAAAGAGCCGACAGGTACCAACCACATGAGCACCGGTTACGCTGATCAGAAGGCAACTTTATATGTGGATGAGACGGTTGGTAAGGTAAGGGTAAGCGCCAACATGACCACTGTATGGAATGGACAGGCCCAGGGCTACCGGTTGCAGCAGCTTCCTTCGGTTGGAGTGATTGCTCCGCTTCATGGGCGCTTCGGGCTGGCTGCTCAGACTTACTACTCGTATTCCACAACGAAGTACGCGGGGGTGTTGGTTGTGCCGACCGTGCATGTCAGCCGGCATATGGTTTGGTTTGCGGGCGTGGATATGAAGCATACGCGTGTGGGTATGTCGAACTGCTTTTTGACGGGCGTTACGATGATGCATCGGTTGTAACCAACGACGACTGAGCGAGTGCGAGAAGGGTTTAAGACATAGCGCTCGCAAGCGAGCGGGCAGGCGAATCCGCCATAGCTTTAGCGACGGCGGATTCGCCTGTGCGAAGACTAACCCAATAATCACCACATCAACTAACGAAAAGTTTGCAGGTGTTTGTCATCCAGATGCGGAATCGTATTAAAGCTATCTAGCGACACCTTCGTTCCACTGAAGAGGAATTCCGTGACGGAACCATTTCGCACGCGCCAGTTGATTTCGATGGCTTGCGGCGGGGGCGCTTTCAGCACCGACTGCATGGCAACGCCAATCGGTCCACCCGAAGTGAACAACGCGATGCGAGATTGCGACGGCGCAGCGTCCATCAGCAACTGCAGGCCATTGGTCACACGCTGATGAAACTCTTCAAAGGCGGGTGTCATCATGAAGTCGAACATGGCCTGTTCAATCAAACTCTGGAAGATGCGGTTGCGACCGGCGGGCTGTGCTTGTTGCACGGCTTCGAGCGCGGCAGGCGAGATGTGGATCGCGTATTCATTGAACGCATCGGACTGTTGCAGGGCAGGGAAGGCATGGCCGGCGGCGCGGTAACATTCGGCTACGATTTCCGCTGTGCGCCGCTGGCGTTCCAACGTCCCACACCATGCTTGTGTCCACTTCACGCCGCGCTGCACCCAGTATGCGCCGAGCTCTCGCGCCTGCTGTTCGCCGACTTCGGTGAGCCGGTCTGAGTCCTTTTCGAATGGCCGAGCCTGGCCATGACGAATCAACGCAAGCACGCTCATTGCACGCTCGCCTGAAGCCGCCGCATGCCGCGCAGCCAGCGGTCGTAATCGTGAGCCTTGCGGCGGAAATATTCCAGCACTTCGGGATGGGGCAGGATGAGGAAGGCTTCTTTGTCGAGCCCCTCGATCACCGCGTCGGCGACCTCTTCCACGGAGACCGAGCCGGCTTTCAGGAACGATTCTTTCTCGCCCGCATCGCCCAGCAACATGCGGGTGCGGACGCCTTGCGGGCAGAGACAACTGACTTTGATGCCCTGGTCTCCGTGCGTGATGGCGATCCATTCGGCGAATGCCAGGGCCGCGTGTTTGGTGACGGCGTAGCTGGCCGAGCCGATCTGGCTGAGCAGTCCCGCGGCCGAGGCGGTGGTTAAGATATAGCCTTCGCCGCGCGTCAACATATCTGGCAGCACGGCGCGCGCCGCATAAACATGGGCCATCAGGTTCACGCCGATGATCCGGTTCCACTCTTCGTTTGTTGTATTGACACCGCCTTCGGTGAAGATGCCGGCGTTCGAACAGAACAGATCGATGGGGCCGTTGACCATGGTGGCCATCATCGCCAGCTGTTGCACGTCGGCCTCGACCGCCACGTCGCAGGCTACTGGCAGCCCGCCTATTTCCGCTGCAATTTCAGCGGCGCGTTCCATCTCCAGATCGGCGACAACAATTGCCCGCGCGCCTTCGCGATGGAACCTGCGGACCAGTTCGCGGCCAATGCCGTTTGCGCCGCCGGTTACGACGATGTGTTTATCTCGAACGTTCATGCGTGTTTTCGCAGTTCCAGCTTTGCAATGGATTCCATGTGTACTTCGTCCGGCCCGTCGGCCAGGCGCAGCGTGCGAGTGTTGGCCCAGGCCCAGGCGAGGAACGTGTCCTGGCAAACCCCCATCGCGCCGTGGGCTTGCACCGCGCGGTCGATCACGCGCAGGCCCATGTTGGGCGCCACTACTTTGATCATGGCGATTTCGGCGCGGGCGGCCTTGTTGCCCACCGTGTCCATCATGTACGCAGCTTTCAACGTAAGCAGGCGGGCCTGTTCGATCTCCATGCGCGACTGCGCGATGTCGGCTCGCACAACGCCTTGATCGGAAATCTTTTTGCCGAAGGCCACACGCGATTGTGCGCGCTTGCACATTGCTTCGAGCGCGCGCTCGGCTTGCCCGATGATGCGCATGCAGTGATGGATGCGTCCGGGGCCAAGCCGGCCTTGCGCGATTTCGAAGCCGCGGCCTTCGCCGAGCAGAATGTTCGATGCGGGCACACGCACATTTTCGAAGGTCATTTCGGCGTGGCCGTGCGGGGCGTGGTCGTAGCCATACACCAGCAACATGCGGTCAGTGCGGACGCCGGGCAGATCGAGCGGCACGAGGATCATCGACTGCTGCTGGTGTTTCGCGGCGGTGGGATCGGTCTTGCCCATGAAGATGGAGATCTTGCAGCGCCGGTCGCCCGCGCCCGTGCTCCACCACTTGCGCCCGTTCACGATGTACTCATCGCCGTCGCGCACGATGCTGGCCTGGATGTTGGTGGCGTCCGATGAGGCGACGTCGGGCTCGGTCATGGAAAAGCAGGAGCGGATTTCGCCCGCCAGCAGCGGCTTCAGCCACTTCTCTTTGTGCTCTTCGGAGCCGTAGCGGACAAGCACTTCCATGTTGCCCGTGTCCGGCGCGGAGCAGTTGAAGACTTCCGGCGCCATGGCCGATCGGCCCATGATTTCGCACAGCGGCGCGTATTCCAGGTTGGTGAGGCCGGCGCCCAGTTCGCACTCCGGCAGGAAGAGGTTCCAAAGTCCAGCGGCGTGGGCTTTGGGCTTCAGGTCTTCGATGATCTGGACAGGCTCCCAGCGGTCACCTTCCTCAATCTGCTTGAAGTACAGTTCCTCATTGGGGTAAATGAATTCGTCCATGAAGGCGATGAGGCGGGCGCGCAGGTCCTGGACTTTGGATGAGTATTCGAAGTGCATAAAAAGGTAAGCTTATCAGGAACTGCCGGTGGTGCGTATCTCGCGATGTGTTCTTCCTCCAGGGTTGCGAAGCTCCACCAAGCTTAGGGGACCTGCCAAGCCCCCAACACCTGCCACTGCCTGGTCTGCGCGCCGCCCATTTCCTGCGCCGCCATTCATATCCCTTTAGACCCGTGAACGCCGGTGTGAAGCTGATATTCAGATTCACCGCCTTCATAAAAGCACAACGTATACCTTATATCGATCTATTCGCCGACTTGCTTTCTTTCGCGAGACTCAGAAGTAGGCGCAAAGCCCTGTTGGCCGCAGCGGAATCGGGAAATGCTTTTGCAATGTCAGGCTCAAGAAGGACAACATTCGTGCCCTCGTTGTATGCTTCATGGTGCTTACCTCGCACGCCATTGGCGAAGTCGTACTCAGGCAGTATCTCATCGTCCTGATCATGTTCAATTTGTGGATTCATATTGTCTCCGCTCCTTGGGAACAGCTTCCCTCGCGCTGACAATTTGGACCCGGTCGTTTCGCTCCGTTTAAGCAACGGCCAATATTCGACCGGCTTTGGAACGCCCTATACTGCTGAACCTCAGCTCTGTTTCTGAATGGACAGGATCAGGAATTGTCAGCTCAAACGGGTCGCCAAAGGCTGTCCTCGCCTCTGCAAAGCTGACGCCGTGCTTGGCCAGATTTGTAAGAAGCCTTGACCTCATCCCACACGAACTCAATGACAAAAGCTTAGCGCATAGGAGATAGTGCGGAAAACAGGGCGGCAAATCGTGTTGCCGTTCTATTGCGCTTATCGTCGTGTGCCAATTTTTGGCATGTGTCCCCTTGTCAAGGGTCCGGCTTTTTCACTGGCACCGCGCACTATGGCTTGTTGTGTTTTTGCAAACTCGCACCCGGTGAGTCCGAGGCTCGAATCTGATACCCTCTAATAGCTAATGATCACTACTAATCTCCACCATGGCGATTTTTTGATCGATCCCACGCTGTAACCAGTGGGAGTACAAAATAATATGGGCCGAACCGTTGCGAGGTTGGCTGCAGCGTGAACATCGGACTTGGCTGAACTTATGGATCAGTCATAACCACTTGCTTGAGCCGGCCCACATACTTCAAGGAGTGACAGCAATGGCAAGAGTCCACTATAACGGCAATGGCAGCACAGGCGGTAGCGTCCCCGCCGACGGAACCGTTTACGCAAATGGCGCCCAAGTCACCGTCTTAGGCAACACCGGCGGCCTCGTGAAAAACAGCGATACCTTCGCCTATTGGAACACCCAGGCTGACGGGACGGGAACCTTTTTCGGTCCGACCGCGACTTTCAACATCGGCCCCGCTGACGTTACTCTTTTCGCCATGTGGTACACCACCACCGGCTTAACCAACAACGGCGCGACCACCCATTACCGGTTTGCCTACGACAGCGCTCTCGCTACCGCCGCATTAGGTTCCATCGAACCCGCGCGCACGAACTCCATCCTGGCGAACGCTGCCAATGGCGTTCCGATCGTGGAGAATGACTACGCCTGGATGCAAGCCCAGTTCGCGGGCGTGGATGTTACCAAGGCCCGTCCGCTTCCGTTCCCGGTTTATGTCTCGGCACCGAACGGTGGCGGTTATGGCGCAAGCTGGTGGCCGTTAACCCTGGGGCCAGGCAACCGTCCCGCAAGCCTCATGAGAACCCTGATTGTGGCTGAAGTCGTCGAGATGTTCATGGCGGCCCAGGACAAAGGCTGGGGCTATTCGTCGGGCGTAGGCAACGAAGAAAGCTGCGGTGAGGCGTTGTCGCTGTTCCTGGCTATCCAGTTTCAACTCAGCAACGGTCTGGGCACCAATTGGCTCAGCAACAACACGCCTGCCGGCTGGCTCAATACCGCCCTGCCGGCGGGCGACCCCAACTCCACCGAGTTCGATGGAACCACGCATTACGGATCGCGCAAGGACTATGTCAATTCGACGCTTCCATTCGCAGGCAATGGCCCGGCTACGGGCTGCTCACTGGCGTTCCTCTACTATCTTTTCCACCAGTTTGGGTTTTCCTCCATCCCGCAAATCATCGCCGCGGCGCCTGGCGTGGATTCCGGTAACAACCTGATTGGCCCCTCATGCCTGCGCGGGGTTTACCAGAACCTTACGGGCGATAACGCGGACCCATTTCCTTTCTTCAAACTGCTTCTCGACAACGCCTATCCGGCCAGCGCAGCGGCAGCGATTGCAGGCGCTAACCCCGATGATCCGTTCCCGCTCGCGCTGGTATCGTTCTGGGTGGACAAGAACACCTTCGGCCGGGACGAAGTGCAGGACATCCTTATTCTAATTCCCTATCAAGATGAGACTAATGGTGCTACATTGGATTCATGGCAAGACCACGAAGAACCGATGAAGATATGATCTCATCTGCACTGCAGGTTGTGCAGCAAACACAGGATATTCGCGAATTCCGGCAGGCCT
>CAIRSA010000121.1 GCA_903881085.1 uncultured Acidobacteriia bacterium | reverse complement strand
CCCCGGCGGGAAAGATAGGCAACTGCATCTGCGGCATGCTTCATTTCTAACCCACCCCCGAGGCCCGTTGCAAGTTCACTCCGGGATCATTTTGTTTTCATCGCACATGGCAGTTTAGCGGGCGAGGTCAGGAGTTCTGAGATTGATGCCTGGCCACACCGCCTCCGATGTGGCGGCCACGCCGTTTACAGCGCGAATGTTTTCGCGCGGAAGTGGCCGCGGGTGCACAACTGAATCAGGCACAAACCAATCGAACCAACGCAATCTCCGGAGCAGTGCCAAACCGCGAGGGCACTCCGACTGTCCCGAGTCCGCTCGTAACGAACATCGCCCTCCCGGATGCTGAGTAGCGTCCGTATGTGAAAGGCGTGTAGTAGCGCGCTGGATTCAGCACGGGGTGTAAGAATTCGAAATTGACTTGTCCGCCATGAGTGTGGCCAGCGAGTGTAAGATCCCAGCCTTGCCTCGCTGCTACTGGAAATACGTCGGGGTTGTGGGAAAGGAGCAGATTGAATGACTCTGGCAACAGAAGCCGCTCGGTCCCTTTCAAATAAGTCTGGTGTAACCGCTGGTAATCCACTCCTGCGAGATTGATTCTGGCATTGCCGAAACGTAGATCCACGGCTTGCGAGCGGAGAAATGTAATACCGGCGCGTGCGCCTACCTGCGTCGTGTAGGCTTCGGCCCTGGCAACGATTTCATGATTCCCCAGGCATCCGAAAATCCCGTCTGTGGCACGGATCCTTTTCAGCTCTGCGATTGCGTCGTCCAGGGGATCTCCCGCCGACGTGATCAAGTCGCCAGTGATCACAGCAAGGCTTGCGCGCAATTCGTTGGATTGATCTATTACACGACGCAGTTGGCGGCGCGAATAAAATGGGCTGAGATGAATGTCGCTAATTTGCACAATGCGCAACCCGTCGAGGTCGCGCGGTAAGCCGCTAACGTGGATGTCAACCTCCTTCACCTCCGCCTCATTACGCGCGATATGGAAGCCAAAGGCAACCGCAGCCACCGGTGCAGTGGCCACGGCAGCCGCAGCCTTAAGTAATTTCCGGCGCACGGGGACCACATCTGGCGTTGGTTTAATACAGTGCCGGGTCAAGATAGCAGCGGGGGTGGCCAGCAGCCAGCACACCCCACAGGCCCGCAACCACTCCACACCAGGCATCCATTCGAAGATGCGCAACCAATCGGCGGCGGCAAGGCTGATGCTGACCGTCGTCCAGACCGTGAGCAATCCCCACAGGGCGAACCTCACGAAGTTGTTTCGCCGGAAGGCCTTGACTACTGATGCGTTCATAAAGGCCGCAACCGGCACCAGCACAAGTTCCATCAGCAGGCCGCCACCTTTTCGAATGAAGAAGTGCTCAATGGAAGAGGAGTGGATATCGGTTTGTTGCGGTGTTGCACTGCTTGAATCCACCGTGGATTTTGTTGATACCACTGGATGGTTTCCAGTAAGCCATCCTGCAGTGCAATCTTCCGCGTCCAGCCGATTTCTCGTTCGAGTTTCTCGCAGCTGACGGCATACCGGCGGTCATGGCCAAGCCGGTCTTTCCCATGAACCAACAAAGACTCCGGCTTCCTCATAATGTGCAGCAGCTTGCGCAGCACGTAAAGGTTTTCTCGCGGCTCGCCGCTCCCGACATGATAGGTCTCCCCGGATTTGCCGTGGCGTAAGACTTCCATCAAGGCTCGGCAGTTATCGGCCACGTGAATCCAATCCCTTACTTGGAGACCGTCCCCATAGACAGGGATGGGGTTATTCTGCATTGCGTTGCAGATGGCCAGCGGCAGGAGCTTCTCCGGGAATTGAAAGGGTCCGTAGTTGTTGCTGCTACGCGTAATCACGTAGTCAAGCCCGAAAGTAGCGCCCGCTGCGCGAACCAGATGTTCCGCGGCTGCCTTACTGGCGGAGTACGGGCTGCGTGGATCAAGCGGGGAGTCTTCGTGAAACCATTCCGAGGGAGCCATGCTTCCGCCAACCTCGTCGGTAGAAATATGCAGAAAGCGCTTCACCTTGCGTTGACGGGCAACGTCAAGCAACATCTGCGTGCCAAGAACGTTTGTGAGTATGAATTCAGCCGCGCCGCTGATACTGCGGTCGACATGTGATTCGGCTGCAAAATGAACGATGGCGTCAGCGCCATGTGGCATGGCCTCAAGCAGCGCGCGCTGGTCGCAGATATCGCCCATCGCGAAGGAATAAGCGTCGTGCGATTGGACAGATGCCAGGTTCGCCAGATTGCCGGCATACGTCAATTTGTCGAAGTTGACCACAGGGCTCTCCGGATGACGGTGAGTCCAGTCGCGGATAAATTGGGAGCCGATGAAGCCGGCCCCGCCAGTTACAAAAATCTTCATAATGAGTTCCTTTTCAAGTTATTTGTGTTGTGTGTTCCAGTCATACGCTAACCGCTGTTCGTCGTGCGGAATGCGGCCTTCGTCGGCAGGATCGTAGAAGCGATTGGTTGCGTAGACCAGGACTGCCGAACATGGGCTGACCACTTTGTAGCCGTGGGCGATGCCCGGTGGAATGAGAATTCGCCAGGAGCGCTGCTCGCCTACGTAGAGCGTATTCTTGTGTCCATAGGTGGGCGACGCGGGCCTTAAGTCGACCAGTCCAACCTGAAACAGGCCGGTTACAGGAGCCCAAAAATCGGTTTGATGTTGGTGAATGTGGAAGGCCTTGATGATCCCCGGATAGCTTACCGCCGCGGCGACCTGCGTTGATTCGGCGGGATAGTCGGAGACGAGGCCCTTTCCGCTGCGGAATACTTCCTGAAACCAACCTCGGTCGTCGGGCCAAAGGGCGCCCGCCTCGATGCGCACGCCATCAATCAGGTGGGGCGAATCCGGGGAGAGTATTACCTGTCCGATTCCTGGCGCACAGAGGGGAAATGAGGTGGTAACAATATTGGTAAGTGTTGAGGTGCTCATGCTGCCACCTCGAGCGTATTCTGTGAACGCAGCGAAGCCTGGCGTGCAAGGTGCGACGCATTGAGCAACGAATCGAAGGTGCCGGCATCGATCCAATCGCCGTGCAGCATCTCATATCCGAGTTGTGCATCCTTCAGATAGAGCCGGTTGAGGTCGGTCACCTCCAGTTCACCCCGCGCGGAAGGCTTCAGTTGGCGGATGCGATCGAAGACAGTTCGATCGTACAGATACAAGCCCGTCACGGCAAGATTCGATTTTGGCTGCCTGGGCTTTTCTTCGATGGAAACAATTCGGCCCCCGTCTGTTTCGGCGATTCCGAAACGCTGTGGATCTGGAACGTTCTTGAGAAACACCTTCGCGCCGCGTTCGACATTCGCGAAATCCCGTACGGCGCGGGACACCTGACTACCGAACACCAGATTGTCGCCGAGCATCACGAACAGGTTATCGCCGCCGGCAAACTGCTCAGCCAATGACAACGCGTGCGAGATTCCCGCAGCCTGCTCCTGCAGCGTGTAATAGAGCCGGCTTAAGCCGAATTGGCTGCCGTCTCCGAGGATGCGAGTTGCCTCCCCCGCGGTCTTGCCGCCAGTAACGATCAAGACCTCGCTGATGCCGGCCTCAGCCATCATCTGTATCGTATAGTAGATCATTGGCTGGTTGTATACCGGCAATAGAATCTTGTTTGTTACTGCAGTCAGCGGCATAAGCCGCGTGCCGTTTCCGCCGGCGAGAATAACACCCTTCATGAATGCTCCTGATTGAATAGTTTGAACTGGCAGAGGCTCAATGGCTGCTGCCACGCTAAGTTAAAGCACGGCGCCTGCCAAAGATGCACAAATGTTCCCGTGCATGCAGCTAAGCCTTACTTCTACAAAGGATTCCAGCCCAATTCGTGGCCTGTTCAGCAGCACGGAAGGGGAAGTGGTTCGTTCCCCGGAGTGTTTCGTTTCATGACGGCGACCACGCTGTTGTCTTGTTCCGGGCAACTACCTGCATCATCGGTGTTTGAACGGCAATGTCGTTAAGTGCTTTATTTTAGCCGCTCCGGCACAGTGCGAAGAGTTTGGCACAACTCGTGCTTTCTACATCCACGAAGAAAGTAATCAGGAGAGGATTTTAATTTATGACGGCAGACATTATCTTCGTAATTCGAACGGCAAGCCTTCGGGGCGCGGCTATAGAGGCGCTTCGACGAGAACTGCGCGGTTTGATCGCACCTGGGCGGCGGCTCATTCTACATATGGCGGGCGTGGAGCAGGTGGACACTCGCGGTGCTGCCGTGCTGCTGGAGGTCGCAAGGCGCATTCAGGAAGTCGGCGGGACACTCAAACTGGTCGGGCTGGAGAAAAAGGTGAGCGCCTTTTTCGAACTACTGCGGTTGCCAATGGCGATTGATATTCATGGCACATCGTCCGATGCGTTTGCAATACCGGCGGCGGCCTAACAGCGAAAGGGATTTCCGATGAGACGCAAACCACTATGGATCGGCGGCAGCGGTGCCCGCTTCAGGACCGCGACTCGCAAGGCGAGGGCACAAATGGGGCGAGTAGCATATGCTGCAATGAAGCGCAGTCTTGATGTCGCGTTATCACTCGGGTTGATGATTGCTGCGGCTCCGGTGCTCGCACTGGTAGCTGCGCTGATCAAACTGGAAGATGGTGGCCCGGTTCTCTATTGGCAACTGCGCGTCGGCAAGCACGGCCGTACGTTTCGATTTCCGAAATTCCGATCGATGGTGCTGGACGCTGAGGCGAAGTTGGTGGTGATTCGTGCGCTGAACCAGCATGGCGACGGTGTCACTTTCAAGATGAAGAACGACCCGCGAGTAACTTGCATTGGCAGATTTCTTAGGCGCTTCAGCTTGGATGAGTTGCCACAACTGTGGTGTGTGTTCCGCGGCCAGATGTCGTTGGTTGGTCCACGCCCCGCGCTGCCGCGCGAAGTAGAGCGATACAGCATTGCGGAGCGGCGCAGACTGGACGTGGTTCCAGGGTTGACTTGCATCTGGCAGGTGAGCGGACGCTCAAATCTTCCATTCCCCGTTCAGTGCCAATTGGACTCGGAATACATTGAACGGCAGAGCATCGGAACCGATCTGGCGATCCTCGCCGCGACGGCGCCAGCTGTGGTTTCCGGCAAGGGAGCTTATTGATACTGCCATGAGCGCCTGTGTGGAAAGAATTCCGTTTGTACAGATAAGGCTACAGGTTCATCGCGTCTCGCGACGATTGGGCAACAGGTGTCTGCGGCTGACTTGGCCCATTTCGGCGGGTCTCATGCTTTTATTGTCGGTGCCCGCTATAGGGGTTGCCATGCTGTTTGGCGCGCGGCTGCTACCGCGATGGCGGAGCGGTCAAAATGGCCGGCCTTTTCTGGAATACACCATGGTGAATTCTTTGGGCCAACCATTGCCATTGCTGGGCCCGCTTCCGCAGTTGTGGAATGCAGTGCGCGGGGACGTTGCGTTGGTGGGACCTCAGGCAAGGTGTTTGGGAAAGCTCGACATGCGCAGTGAAACCGCGCGGCGAATATCGTCAGTTGCTCCGGGACTTGTGTCCACGTGGTTTCTCCGCACGCGCACCAATGTCGCTTATGACAGCCAGGCTGATACGGATTTGCAATACCTGGATTCGCATTCTTTGCTGGCCGATCTTGGCATTGCGGCCCGCGCGCTGGTAGCAATCGCTTACGGTGGCGCTCCGCGGAAGGTTCGCCAAACCGCGGAGATTCTCGGGCTCCCATTGGACAATCTAACGCTGGCTGAGGCGATCGATGAGATAGTGCGCCCGTCGGCGCAGGTGAGGCAAGTCTCCTTTGTGAACGTCGATTGCGTAAACAAGAGTTTCAATGATCCTGGCTATAGAAATGTCCTTTTAACAAGCGATCTGCGACTGGCCGATGGCATCGGATTGCGGATCGGCGGACGCTTGCTCGGCAATGAGATCCGGCAAAATGTGAACGGCACGGATCTTTTCCCAGGGCTTTGCAAGCGGATGGAGCAGGAAGGCTTAGGCCTGTTTTTGCTCGGTGGACGGCCCGGTGTAGCGGATGATGTGGCGGCGTGGATGCGTAAATGTTATCCGCGGATCCAAGTTGCCGGCACACAGGACGGGTACTTCCGGACGGAGGAAGAAGGCGTGATCGTTGAGCGGATCAATCAATCCGGAGCGGCAATTCTGTTGGTGGCATTGGGTGCTCCTGGGCAGGAAAAATGGATTCGCAGAAATCGGCACTTGTTGCAGGTTCGCTCCGCACTGGGCGTAGGCGGATTGTTCGATTTTTATGCCGGACGCATACCCCGCGCGCCGCAATGGCTGCGCGAACTGGGGCTGGAATGGACCTTCCGGCTGTATCAGGAACCTGGCAGAATGTGGCGCAGATATTTGGCGGGCAATGTTGTTTTCCTGGCAAGGGTACTTGTCGAAAGGTGGAAATTAAAATGAAAGCAATTCTTTGGATCCCGGCAACCGGGGCACAACCGATGGCGCAAGTGATGGACCGGCCGTTAATCCAGCACGTAGTTGAACAGTTGGTGGAGCGCGGTGTCGAGCACATTTCCTTGTTGCTGAATGAGCGCGACACGGCAGTGAGGGAACTGCTGGGGGACGGACGCAGATGGGGTGTTGAGATCGAACAGCGCATGTTGTGGTCTGCTCCGGCACAGGCTGATTTTGCCGCCGTGTGTGCGGCGCGCGATGGGGAGATGATGCTGCTCGGCAATGCTGCGCGCGTGGCACATCTTCCCAATGTGGCCGGAGAAACCAGCTCATGGAACACGCTCTATTTTGACGAAGAGAACGGCATCGGAGGGTGGAGCGGCTGGGCCTTATTGCATGGCGACGCGTTGCCGGCGTTCGCAGCGCATGCCGCGACCGGTATGGATTGGCGAAAGTCTATGCAGGAGTCAGCGCTTGCCGCGAAAAAAGTCTTTCTCGAATTCCCAAGTCTTTCGGGGATGACTCCGCAAGATGTGTTGACTGCAAACCGCATTGCGATGGAAGGAAGGTTCCCTGGTCTGTTCTTTCATGGCCGGGAGTTGCGGCCTGACGTCAGGGTGGCACGTGGGGCACGGATTCCTGCAAGCGCAGTGCTGCAGGGGCCCTGCTATGTGGGTGAAGACGCCTGGATCGGCGAAGAATGCCGTTTGGGTCCGCACACGGTTGTTGGGCCAGGTTGTGTGGTGGAACAGAAAACCTGTGTTGCCCGCAGCGTGGTGGCAGCGGGGACCTTTCTTGGCCCTGAACTGGATGTTCAGGATTCGTACGTACATTTCAACCGCATCCAGAATGTTCGCCTGGATACTGACATCGAGGTGGAAGAAGCCCATGTGCTGTCGGCGTTGGAGCCGCAAATGGGCTCGGGCTTGCTCCCTACAGCGCGGGAATTCCTTCGGTCATTGGTGGCGCGTGCCAGTGGATAAAGGGTCAAGGTGAACGCGCTCGCTGCACTGCCCGGAATTTTGGCGCTCATCTGGCTTGTGCGCAAGTCGCATCGCGAAGCGTATCTGGACGTCTATCTTCCGGCCATCCTGCTGCTGCCTGGATGGTGCAGGTTTGTGCTGCCTGGCGCACCTGATCCAACCTTTCATGAGGCGGCGATTCTTCCGATTGCCGTGGCGTTCTTTGTGCGCTGGAAGAAGCCATGGCGATTTTCGCTGCTCGATGCGCTGGTGATTGCATATGGCCTTTTTATTGGATTTAGCGAATACCAGAATGCAGGCTACAGCGACGCACAGAACCTGATGTTCGATATGATGTTCGCCGGGATTGTACCCTACTTTTTGGCCAAAGGAATCGTCGAGCCGAATGGATTACGCGTCGATTTTGTGAAACGGATTGTAGTTCTGATTGCGCTGCTGGCCTGCATCTTGACCTATGAATTTAAGTTTGCCTACAACCCATACCGGCGCATCTTCGATGTGTTTTTCCCGGGTCAGGGCGACGGCTGGGTGACTACGTTTCGTTATGGCTTCGCTCGCATCGCCGGCCCGTTCGGTCATGCCATTTTGGCCGGAATCGTGTTTCTGATTGCCTTCCAATTACAGCGCTGGCTGCAACAGTGCGGGCACTGGGAGCAACACTTCCGCCGATTCCGCACGCGTTGGAGTAAGGCGCAGTTGCTGACTGCAGCGCTTGTTCTCGGCATCCTGATGACGATGGTCCGCGGGCCACAGATCGGAACCTTGCTGGCAATCGCCGTGACCTATATGGGCAAGGGCAACAATCCCAAGCGTCGCGCGAAGTTTGTACTGCTGGCAATTTTGTTGGTTGGGATTCCCGCAGCGATCATCGGCTACAACTATGCCTCCGTAGGCCGGGCCGCGGCGACAACAACCTCGCAGGAATCGGCGGCGTACCGCAAGGAGTTAATCGATAAGTATGTCGATATTGCCTTGGAGCACAGCGCTCTTGGTTGGGGACGCAATGGATGGCCGAAGGTTTTGGGGATGCCGTCGATCGACAACTACTATCTGCTGCTCACTCTGATGCATGGGGTTCCGGCGGTGGGTATGTTGCTTCTGATTCTTGTGAGTCTGGTGGTGCGACTGTTGCGCAATGGTTTCCGGTCTGCACCGGCAAAGCCGCAAGGAAGTTCGCTGAGCTTCACGCTGGCTGGGATTTACGTAGGGTTCGCGTTTTCCATATTAACGGTGTACATGGGCGACAATGTGATTCCAATATTCTTCACAGTCGTTGGATTCAGCGAGGGTTACCTGCAGGCCGGTGGCGATGCTTCCGTGATGAGGACGGCTGAGCGCGCTGCTGGTCCCGCGCCTAGATTTGCCCACGTTCTGGCTTAGGGACCTCGTAAAAAGAACTTCACATTGACTGCGCGGGCTCACGTGGCGTGGGCACTCCTGCCTGCCGCGTCCCGGTAGCATTGGGAATCTACCGAGCGGCGACCATCAGGGAGCGGTTGTCCGGGCTCAATCCTAATTCCGCACACGCGAAAATCTCCGCATGACATCAGGAGAGATCTGATGGTTGCATTTGTTTTTGTGCGGCGTCCTAGCCGGCCTAGATTGAAACAGTGGCACGGAAAGGAACACCTTCTGTTGCGCGTTACCGGCTGCGACGTACTGTTTTTCAATCACATAAGGTCTGGCGAATTGGCGCGGCAGTTGCACTTACCTGCATCGTGAATAACCAAACTCATCGCCGGCTCGCATACCTGGTCAGCCGTTATCCTGCTGTTTCTCATACCTTCATCCTGCGCGAAGTGACACGACTTCGCGCCACGGGGTTCGAAATCCATACGGCATCCATCAATCTTCCTGATCGAGCACTGGGCTTGCTGACGAAAGAAGAGCGCCGGGAAGCGAGCAGCACCTTCTTCGTGAAGCGCACCCGTATTTCAGCCGTCCTTTGGGGGCACCTTCGTTTCCTGTTCGTATCCCCATTGGGTTGGTTCAGCGGTCTGTGGCATGCGCTCCGGCTTGCCGGCTTCGACGCCAAGGCGGCGATAATGCACACCTGCTATTTTGCGGAAGCCGTTCTGGTCGGTCAATGGATGCAACAACGAAAGTTGCAGCATCTGCATGTTCATTTTGCTACTCCAGCGGCGACAGTAGGACTTCTTGTTAGCAGGATCTTCGGTGCCGGGCTCTCTATGACGGTGCATGGGCCAGATGAGTTTTACGACGTGAGCGCTTACCGGTTGCCGCAAAAAATCGCCGCGTCTTCGTTCATCTGCTGCATTGGACAGTATTGCCGCAGCCAGTTGATGAAGCTAAGCAATCCGGATATGTGGAGCAAGTTTGAAATTGCGCCCCTTGGCGTAGACCCGGCTGAGTTCGCTCCACGCGTGGAACCGCCACGCGCCAACGTCTTTGAGTTGCTTTGCGTGGGACGCCTGGTCCCTGCCAAAGGGCAAATGGTGTTGTTGACGGCGCTGCTCAAACTAACTGCCGCCGGACACCGCGTTCGGATACAGTTTGCAGGTGACGGGCCGGATCGCGTTCAGCTGGAAGAGTTGGTTGCTAAAAACAAAATGCAGGACGCCGTTGTGTTTCATGGCGCCTTGAACCAGGACCAGGTGCGTGCCCTGTACCGGGAAGCTCACGCGTTTGTCCTGCCGAGTTTCGCCGAGGGAATTCCGGTGGCGTTGATGGAAGCGATGGCGATGGAGATCCCCTGCATCAGCACGTCGATTACCGGGATACCGGAATTGATAGAGTCTGGCCACGATGGGATTCTGGTCTCTCCGTCCGATGTCGACGGCCTGGCGGAAGCAATCGCGCGATTGATGCACGACGATGCTTATCGCAAGTCGATCGCGCAAGCCGGCAGGCGGAAGGTGATCGCCAAATATAACCTGGCAAACAATATTGAGAATCTTGCGGCAATCTTCTCACGCCGTCTGGGTGCGCGCATATGAGGCACCTGGTGTTATTCATTTTGATTCTATTGCTGCCGATCGACGCCGCGCAGAAGACGACAACGATGGTAGTTGAGCCTGCAGCGAGAACCACGAATGCAGTTCCGATCGGATTGAATCTTGGCTCGTGGACATCATGGGGTGCGGAGCAGCTTTCGACTTCGGTGTTAAAGAATCCTGGTTGGGAAGGAACCATCGATCGGGCGTTGATTTGCGTCGGGGATGGCGGACCTGACTGGTTTCTGGACGATACTCCCTGGACCGCGCGCAGCGCCGGTTTTTGGAATGGCGCATCTTTCGAGGTAATGTCCGGAGCGTTGGCAGGCGCCCGAGGTAATATTGTTCGCAATGAGGTGCGTAACGGTGCCGGATGGTTTGCGGCCGATCGCGAAGTAGGCGCATTGAGGCCAGGCGACATTGTAAGCATCACCCTCGTCAATGATGATGATTTGCCTGCGCAGTGGTGGTTTGAGAATGCATCGCGCAACCGCATCCGGCCGGATCGATCGGCAGTGCGCCCGGGCAGCAAGGGCGTCCGGTCCTTGCTGCTCTCGCCAGACGATAGCGATTCCGTGGCGGGCGTCTCTTACCTGGATGCGATAGGCGATCGTGCCGGCAAATTGCTGCCAATGAATGGCGGATGGCGCCTTTCGGTTTGGGCCAAGGGTACTGGCGGCGATGCACGATTGCATGTCGGGCTATCGCGTAGCGGATCGCCCAAGTTTTGGGATCTTTCTGTAACGCCCACCAAGGGCTGGACGCATTACCAATGGACGTTTTCCGTCGATGACACAGGTCCGGCAGGCACCATTGAGCTTCGATTTGAGGCGTCCGGCCCCGGCGGACAGATCTGGCTGGACGATGCGTCGCTTTCCGCGGTTAACGATCGGCCATTCCCTTTCCGGCGGGATGTGGTGGAAACCCTGCGCGTCCTGCGCCCAGGTTACTTGCGCGACTGGCAAGGCCAACTTGGAGATACCTGGGAAAATCGCATCGCGGCCTCGCATGCGCGTCGCGAGTCGCGTTATCGGCCAGGAGATGGAGAGGCGGACTATGCGTATTCGCTGTCCGATTTTCTCCAACTCTGCAACGAGGTAAAGACGCGCCCGTGGATTGTGCTGCCTACCACGATGAGCGCGGTCGAATGGCGCAATGCCGGCGCGTGGTTGAGTGCAATGAGATCCCGATATGGATTCGAAGAAGTTGTGATCGAATTCGGAAACGAAAACTGGAACGAGTTGTTCCGCCCTGCGGGGATACTGTCGCCGGAAACGCTTGCCGCCGTTTCGAATCGAGCGATGGATCTGTTTCGTTCCGGGTCAGGCGATGACCCGCATTTCCGCTTGATGGTTGGCGGCAACGCACAGAACCCTGATTTCCTGCGGCGGTTCAAACAACAAGCCCAACCCGGGTTTCTGACTTCAATTGCACCATATTATCTCTATTCTTACGTCGCTGGCGCGACGCGATCGACTGCCGTCCGAACCATGTTCGGAGACGGCATGCCAAAGGATCGGGTTGGCACGGATCTTGCAATCTATGAGATGAACGCGCATACGCTTGGCGGCGATGCTGCGGTGGGCAACGTCAACGAACTGGTTGAAAGTGCGGAGTCCGGCGCAGCTTTGGCGTGGCATGCGCTGGGTTGGATGGAGTCCGGCGTTTCGCGGCAATGCATTTATGCCCTGGCCGGATTCGATGCTTATCGGGATGATTCCAGAGAGCTGGTTCGGCTGTTTGGCATCACTCGCGATTTGGCGTCAGTAGCGAAGTTAAGACCCACTGGGGAAGCAATTGCTTTGGTCAATCGGGCGATTGCTGGCGAATTCCACGCAGTGCGCCTTACCGGTGGCGATCAACGGATAAAGGCAGTTGCATTCCGGCAAAAAGGATTGTGGTCGCTGGTTGTGGTTTCATCTTCACCTGAGCCGACCAGCCTGGCCGTGTCATTTCCGGCAGGTGAAGTGGGGATGCCAAACCGCTTTGAGCTATTAAATGGGACTAAAGGTGTGGTGGAAATTTCTAACGGCAATTTGACACTGGAACTGCCGGCTCATGGCGTTGCCGTTGTCGAGTAGGAAACAAGGAAAAATGAACTTAGATCTATTACAGAATATGACGGGCGCGGCGGCGGCATTGGCTACATTGCCAGGGACGGTCGAGCTGGGTATGTTAAGCATCGGGAGCTTCCTGCCGGCAGCGTCGATGACGCACCGCAGCTGCTCGCACGAGAAAGTCCGGCTGGCTGTTGTTATCCCGGCGCATAACGAGCGGGAGTCTATCGCGGCCTGCCTTGACTCATTGCTGCGAGATAACGCGGCAGTAGGCGCCTCGATCATCGTTGTGGCTGACAACTGCACAGATGAAACGGCTGCGATTGCCGTGGCCCGGGGCGTGGAGGTTCTTGAGCGATCATCCCTCACGGAGCGTGGCAAGGGATACGCATTGAATTATGCTTTTCGCCATCTGGCGGCTCGCGACTTTGACGCCTACGTGATTGTGGATGCAGACTCGGTTGTTCCCAGTGGATTCCTACATGCGTTTAAGCGCACCTTTGTCGCCGGGGCGGACGCCGCACAGTGCGCCTATCTTGTTTCAAACGGTGACGAAAACGATCGAACCCGACTGCTCGATTTGGCGCTTCGGGCTTTTAATTGGATACGTCCGTTGGGCCGGGCACGGCTTGGCATTTCTGCGGGGATCCTCGGTAACGGATTTGCACTGCGCAAACAAACACTGGAACGCGTGCCTTACACTGCGCATTCGGTGGTGGAGGATCTGGAGTATCATCTCGCGTTAGTCGAAAAGGGTTACACCGTTACGTTTATCGAGTCGACCAGAATCTATGGCGCCATGCCTGCCGGCGGCAGAGGCCGCGAAACGCAGCGTGCGCGATGGGAAGGCGGACGTCTGCGGATGCTGCGTGAACATGGATTGCGGCTGACGCGGATGATCGCAACGGGCCGCAGTGCCATGGTGGAACCGTTGCTCGACCTGCTGCTGCTTCCGTTGGGTTTTCACGCCATGCTGCTTGCCCTGGCGATGCTTTCATCTAACGCGACGGTACGCTTCGTGGGGTTGGCCGGTTGCATTGTGGTGCTGCTACATGTGGCCGCTGCCATGAGGCGCGGTCCCTCCCTATGGGAGGATTTGCGAGTTTTGGCTTCCGTCCCACGCTATGTGTTGTGGAAGCTGGCCCGGCTGCCATTGATTGTAACCGCGTCTGGACGCCGCGCGGCATGGGTGCGCACAGAGCGTGCCGTTGAAGTGGAGAATTCCTGATGATTAAGACCCCTGATGTTTCAATGGTTCTGGTTTCCTATAATACCCGCCAGCTTTTGCGGGAATGCCTGCAAACAGTCTTCGCGCAGAAAGGCGTGTCGATGGAGGTATTCGTTGTCGACAATGCTTCGCGCGATGGTTCCGTAGATATGGTGAACGAAGAGTTCCCGCAAGTAACGCTTATCTGCAGTGCAGCCAATCTGGGATTCGCTGCCGCCAACAATCGCGCATTTGTCCAAGCAAAGGGACGCTATGTCGTGATGCTCAATACGGATGCTTTTCTTCGGCCCGGGGACTTGGCGCGTGCGGTGGAATTGATGGACTGCAATCCGAGCGCCGGACTTGCGGGCGCCCGCCTGGTTGGCAGGGACGGAGAGGATCAGCCTTCGGCCCGCCAATTTCCCTCAATCACGAATGACTTGCTTGTTCTGACAGGTTTGTCCTCCCGCTTTCCGTCTTCGCGATTCTTTGGAAAGGCAGACCGCACCTGGGCCGATCCTGCGCAGCCGGCCGAGGTAGACTGGGTTCCCGGGGCGTTCTCCATTATCAGGCGCAGTGTTCTGGAGGCCGTGGGCCACTTCGACGAACGCTTTTTTCTCTACTACGAAGAGGTCGACCTCTGCCGCAGGATCATCGCCGCTGGATGGAAAGTTTGGTACTGGCCGCAATTGATAGTGGTTCACATCGGGGGTGAGTCTTCGCGGCAGGTACAGCAACTCTCTATGTCAAAAAGCGGTTCACAACTCAGTTTGTGGCGCATGCGAAGCGCCTTACTCTACTACCGCAAACATCATCCGCTGAAGACGTGGTTTGCCATGCAGGTGGAGACGGCCTGGCACTCGTTGCGGCTGATTCGGAATCAGATGCGTGCAAATTCGCAAGCCCAGGCCAAGAGCGTGGATGCAGCAACCACGGTTGCCCTATACAAACAGGCGTGGATGGAGACAGAGGGTGGCCGTATTTGTCCGGTACGGCCCTGGTAATGGAGCGAGGAAAATGTTCAGGAACATAAGAGAAGATCTTGCCGCACACGAAGGCCGCTTGAGCAGTCAGGGTTTCTGGGTGATGATCCCATACCGTTTCGGCCAGTGGCGTTACCGCGTGCGCCCGGCTGCACTGAGAAAGCCGTTGTCGCTGATCTACCGCGTAATGAAGACGGCGTCACAAATTCTGACGGGTATCGATTTACCCTGCGAGACCACGATTGGACGCCGCTTTCGCATCGATCATTTCGGCGACATCATTATCAGCGGCGATGCCGTCATAGGCGACGATGTTCTAATCCGCAATGGAGTGACGATCGGCTTACAGCGCCGCGATGATCCAGGGTCGCCGGTGATCGGCAATCGCGTTGAGATTGGCGCCGGCGCAAAGATTTTGGGCAGGATTCGCATCGGGGATGACGTACTGATCGGTGCAAATGCCGTGGTTGTGAAAGATGTGCCGGCCAACTCAATCGCCGTGGGTGTACCAGCACGAATTCTGTCGCGCAGGAAACAAGGTGTTCCGATTCATGCCGGCGATGCGGTCAACGATGTTTCGCTCTCAGACAGCCTGATTATGCTATAAGCCGCAAAGTCTTTATTTCTCTGCTGGTTAGAGTGTGGCCCGGAAGATGCATTTTCTATATGCGAATCATGCTACAAACCATCACACAATCCGACATGCTCCGGGCGGCATTCCTTCGCCCCCAATTGCGCACCTCCAGGCTACAGTCGCTGTGGAGCACTTTGCACCGCCTCTCCCTCTGGGGCATGAATATTGGACCAGCTGGCAAGCTGTCCGAAAGCGGCGAGGATTGGGTGCTTGCCCAGGCAATGCAGACCAACCCGGCAGCGAGTCCTTTCGTTCTCTTCGATGTCGGCGCAAATGCCGGTCACTATGCACAGGGCGCTCTAGCGCACTCCAATCCGGCACTGAAACTCTATTGCTTCGAACCATCAACGCCCACTTTTCAGCGGCTTTCTGCCAATCTGGCTGGAGCCGGGCAAGCGAAACTTTTCCAGTTTGGCTTCAGCGATGCCGAATCGGAATCGATACTGCACTACCACACCGGCGGCGAAGCGGAAGCAAGCCTCTATCATCGCGACCTGAGCCATTGGGGCATCGATCAGTGCGAAACGACGTCCGTTCGTCTCCAGCGGCTCGATACCTTTTGCGGACAACAGGGCGTCGGCCAAATTGACTTCCTCAAGATTGACGTGGAAGGACACGAAGTGGCAGTGCTCGAAGGCGCCGGAGCGATGTTGTCTTCCGGAGCAATTCGCAAGATCCAATTTGAATTCGGAGGCCCCGATATTGAATCCAGAACGTTTTTTAAGGATATCTACCGGATTCTCAACCCGCACTACCAGCTGTATCGGATTGTGTATCAGGGACTGGAGCCAATCCCCGTCTATAGCGAATTTCTGGAAACCTTTCTCACCGTAAACTACCTGGCTGTTGCCCGCTAAGAAACTGCTATGTCTCCTATGCTTCTTCGTTACTGTTTCCTCGCCACGCTTTCAATGGCCTTGCTTGCCGCCGCAGACCCGCAGCAGGCCGGCGGCTTTGAGTCGCGCAATAAAGATTACAGGATCACACCGCTTGACTTGCTGCGGCAGTTCGAACCGGAAGCCGAGACCGACTACCATTTGGGGGAAGGCGATGAGATCGATGTGAATGTCTGGGGCAGGCCTGAACTGTCAGGGAAGCACACCATCGGGCCGGACGGGAAGATTACGGTTCCCTACGCTGGGGCGATCAAGGTGGCAGGGTTCAGTCGTGACGAGGCGGCGGCCCTGGCCCTTGAGAAGTGGAAAACACTCTACGAAGATCTGCGGGTGACCGTAAACGTCGCGAAGTACGATTCGAACCGGATCTTTGTACTAGGCCGTGTCGCCGCGCCAGGACTACTTCGGTTCGACTACCAACCAACATTGCTGGAGGCTGTGACACGGGCCGGTGGGTTGCCCATCGGCGGTATTGGTGCGGAGAAAGCGGCTCTCACTCGATGCATGGTCTTTCGCGGTCGTGACAAGCTGGTTTGGATCGATCTGAAGAGCCTGCTGAATGGATCGAATCTCGGTCTGAACATCCGCTTGCAACGCAACGATGTGCTCTATATTCCCGATTCCGATGATCAATTGGTCTATGTCCTGGGCGAAGTTCAGCGGCCCGGGGCGATCCGGTTGACTCCGGATATGACGTTCCTCGACGCTCTGGCTCAGGCCGGCGGGCCAACGCGCGATGCCTCAAAAGGCAGCATGAAGCTGATCCGCCACTCTGCGGGCCTGGAGCGCGAAATCTCACTGAACGACCTTACCAACGCCACACGAAATCCCAACGTGAGTATGAATGAAGGCGATATCCTCTACCTCTCCCGCAGCGGCATGGCGAAGGTGGGCTACTTCCTGCAACAGATCGGCCCGCTGACCGGCTGGATGGTGTTTGGCAGCGCGCTAGGTGGGAAGTAGACGCGATGATACAACCATTTCCAGTCCGGCCGGTTCAGGATCCGCCCGCCTCGCCAGGCTCCGGCCGATCAATCAATCCGCTGGTAAGCATTCGCAAACACTGGCAGATCGCTGCGGCGGTTGCTGCATTTGTCGCAGTGGCAGGGCTTCCCATTGCATGGATGAAAGGCAAACCGCAGTACAAAGCAGAGGGCGTGTTGTACGTATCTCCGCGGTTTCTGCCCAACCTGGATTCAGACGAAGAGCACCAGCTTCAGTCAAACTCTCAGTACCGCGAGTTCATGCAGCAACAGGTTCGGACCGTGAATCGGTTCGATATATTGGCAGGCGTTCTGAAGCATCCTGACATGGCTCAAAGCTGGAAGATCGGGAATGAATCGGACCGCCGCGCGGTGGAGCGCCTGCAGTCCGCCTTACAGATTGCGCCTGTCGCGGACACCTATCAAATTACCGTTGGGATAGACGGTCCCGATGCAAAAGGACTTGCCGAGATCGTCAACACGGCAATGGCTGAGTATATTCGTGTTTCAGGCAAAGAGTTGCTGTGGGATTCCGATGGCCGCCTTGAAAAGCTCAACCAGGAAAAAGAAGATCTGGACGCGCAGATCGCGATATTGATCGAGCGGAAAACACAGATGTCCGGCCAATTGGGCACCACTGTTTTCAACGAAGGCATCGTCAATACCTTCGACAAAAGACTGGCGTCCGCAATCGAGGCGTTGGAAGAGGCGCGCCGGCAACGGTTCGCGGCCGAGGGGGCGGTTTCGCCGCAGGCGGCGATTGGAACGGTTGCAACCGCGATGGATAAGGCGCTTGGCGATAGCGGACTGAGCAGTTTCAAGGCGACGTTGAACCAGCGCAAGGCTTCGCTGCTAACTGCAATCCACGGACTTTCGCCACAACATGCAGGCCGCATTGCCGCGGAAAAAGAACTGAAGGAAATCGAAGCGGAGATAGCGCGCAGTACGGACCAGGTCCACAAAGGCCTGCAAACAGGGCTTCAAGACATCCAACGCGCGCGGTACGAACAAGCACAACAGTTGGAAAAGAAGCTGCAGCAAGAGGTGGATCGATTGCGCTCGCAGGTGCAAATGTTCTCACACGGCTACCAGAACACGTTAGAGATCGGCGAAGAGATCTCGCGATTGCGCAAGCGGCGCAACGCCACGGAGGATCGCATCAATTTCCTTTCTCTGGAGACTCGGGCGCCCGGTTTCGTGCGAGTATTTTCACCAGCCATGACGCCAGAGATTCCGTTCAAAGGCGGACGCAAGCAACTGTTTGCTCTGGTTCTGGCGGCAGCTCTGGCGTTGGGCCTGGGAGCGCCGCTTGCAATCGATTTCCTGGATCCGCGGATCATGACGGGCCGCGAGTTGGAGGCGCTGTTGAGTCTGCCTGTCTGCGGAGTTCTGGATGCGGCAGGCTGGCAGGCAGAGGGGACGCGGCGGTTGGCCGTTATTCTCAATCGGAACAGGACTCAGCTGACATCGAACGCCATCGTCATCAGCGGAGTTTCGCGGTCGGTCGACTCGACTGCGATTGCCATGGCGGCTGCGCGATCGCTGGCTGCGTTAGGCCGGCGAGCGCTGGTCATCGAATACAAGCCGGCTGTGCGGGACCTGCGATATCGCTCTAGGCAATCGCCTGGCCTCATTGACCTGCTTGGAGGACATGCTGGCTTGCTTGACTGCA
The DNA here is from genome assembly GCA_903881085.1 of uncultured Acidobacteriia bacterium. Lineage (GTDB taxonomy): Bacteria > Acidobacteriota > Terriglobia > Bryobacterales > Bryobacteraceae > CAIRSA01. Next base: position 3,407 of record CAIRSA010000121.1, on the reverse strand, counting down.
TCATCCCTGCCGACGGCGTGCTGCCGGACCGCATCGCAGTTGGAGCCGCAGTGGACGATCGCTCACTGCTTCGTGCGGAGCTTCTGGAGGACGTATTAGCGAAGGCCGCGCACCAGTATGACCTCATTCTGATTGACGTGGCTCCCGCTAGCGAGTCGCTCGCCACGGAGGAAGCGATACGCATTGCCGGGGCCGTGCTGCTATGCGTCGCAGGGGAAAAAGACAAGAAAGCCGAGCTTGCCGCGACGATGACTTTGCTGGAACGGATTCAACCCAGGACGTTTGGCGCAGTCATTCAGATGAATACAGGCATGCCACTGGCTAAGGCGAAAAACAAACAAAGTAAGGATGAAAATGATACCTCTTCTCTACTCGCTGCATAGCGGGAATTTGTATGGAACCGAGCGGATGGCGCTGGCCACGGCAATCGGTCTGAAGGATGAATTCGAGACCACGTTCGTCGCGCCGGCGGGGCCCGTGCATGAGGAGTGCAGAAGACATGGCTTTCGCACGATTCTCTTCAAATCCAAAGCACAATATCTTCGCGATGTGAGGCCGCTCTTCGCTGCTAACCGGAAAGTCGCTGCTATCGGCACACGCGTGCTTCATTCTCTGGTCTGCGAAATGTGGGCCCGGCTGTACCGGGCGGAGTGTGCGAATATTCAGGTCGTCCACGGCGGTGCCAGCGAAGACTTGAGCTACGGCAGGAAGAAGTGGCTCGACTATCTCAGTACGAAACAGGTGGCTGTATCGAATTACGTTAGGGAGCGGATGCTCGCCAACGGCGCGGCCGGAAGATCGATCACGGTGATCGACAATTTTCTCACTCCGGATCGGGTCGAAGGAGCTGCACGCAGGCGTTCTTTTCATGAGCCTGGAGTACGGAAAGTGGTGATCGTTTCGCGGCTGGACCCCATCAAACGCATCGATCTCTTGCTGGATGCACTGGACTTGGAGCCTTCGCTGGCCTCATTGGAGTTCGATATTTATGGGGCCGGATCTGACGAGCAAGTCTTGCGCGCGCGGGCACTTGCACGGAATCCGAATGTACGTTTTCGCGGCTTTCATCATGACATTCCAGGACAGTTGGCGCAGGCCGACCTGCTGTTGCACCTGTGTCCTGAAGAGCCCTTTGGCCTCGCCATACTGGAAGGGATGGCTGCTGCGATTCCAGTGCTTGTTCCGGACTCCGGAGGTGCGGGGGCCATTGTGGAAGACATGCGCAACGGATTTCATTTTTGCGCCAATGACGCATGGAGTTTGGCCCGTGAACTGCAATTCCTTCAGCATGCGCCGCAAGAGATTTTAATGCGCGCGGTCGACGGGTCTCAGCGATCCTTGCGTACCCGGTTTTCCGCTGATTGCGGCGTTGCTCAATACAGAAAGTTGATTCACGAATGCCTGAATTAGATATGCCAACATTGTCCGTTGTCGTCATCGGCCGAAACGAAGGCGAAAGGCTTCGCCGTTGCCTGGATTCGATTGCGGACATGGAGCCAGTGGGCGGCGGTTTTGAAGTGATCTACGTTGATTCATGCTCTACCGATACCAGTGTAGAAATAGCGCTGAGCTTTGGGGCTCGCGTCCTGAGGCTGGAAGGCGGCCGGCCGAGCGCGGCGCGTGCCCGCAACAAGGGCTGGCGCGTGGCGAAGGCCAACTGGATTTTGTTTCTGGATGGGGATACCATTCTTGACTCCGCGTTTCCGAGACTCGCGATGGAAGCCGCGGTTGGTTCTTCCGCCGCAGCCGTGTGGGGACATCGCCGGGAACTTCGTCCACATGCCAATCTGTTTCATCGCGTACTGGATCTGGATTGGGTTTATCCGGCCGGCGAAAGTGAATTCTGCGGCGGTGACGCTTTGATGCGGCTATCGGCACTGGTTGCAACCGGCGGTTTCGATGATGCCCTGATTGCCGGCGAAGAGCCTGAACTGTGCGCAAGGTTGCGGGCGCTAGGCTACTCTATTCAGCACATCGATGCGCCTATGACAAAACACGATCTGGCCATCTCACGTTGGAGCCAATACTGGCGCAGGGCGTGCCGGGCCGGGTATGCCTACTCGCAAATCGCGTGGCAGACACGGGACAGGCAAGTGCAGCTGTGGGGAAGGGAATCCACTGCCAACGTCGTCCGCGCGGTGGCTTTGTTGATAGGGCTCCTTATTTTTGTCTTTTCGATGTTTATCTCGCCCTGGTTTGCTGCTGCAGGTACGGCCCTTGCATGTTTGGTGCTAATGCGCAGCGCATGGCGGGCGCGCTGGAAATCAGGCAGTGGGGTCGTGTTGATGCTTTATGCCGTGCATTCTCATTTGCAGCAGATTCCAATCTTTCTCGGCCAGCTTTCTTTTTGGTGGGATCTGACGCGGAACCGGCGCCGTTCATTGATGGAGTACAAATAATGCGGAAACGAATTTTGTTGGCGCCTGCCGTGTTGCTTGCCCGCGTGTTGCGTCTGTTGGAGAAGACCACCCGGTTATGGTCGTTTGCCAGGCTCCAAGCCTCACTGCGGCACCGCGTACCATCCTCCGTTGTCGTGCTGGGGACTCCAGAAGTACACGGAACGGGTGAGATTGCGCTTGGCCGGGAATTATTTCTGTATCGCGACCTGTACCTGGAGACACAGGAGCAAGGCCGCATTGAGATCGGCGATGGGGTTGTGATGTCGCGCGGCGTGCACGTGGTGGCGTTCGGGAAAGTAACCATTGGAGCCGGTTCGATGATCGGCGAATACACCAGCATTCGCGATGCCAATCACCGCTTCGGACAAGGCACATCGTTAAGAGCGGCACAACATGCGGCGGCGCCAATCGTCATCGGACGCAATGTGTGGATCGGCAGGGGCGTCAGTGTTCTGGCCGGCGTCACCATCGGCGATGATGCCGTAATCGGAGCTAACGCGGTTGTCACGCGCGACGTTGCTTCGGGCACCGTTGTTGGGGGTGCACCCGCCCGGCAGCTGATAAAGAGGACCGCCGCATGAAGCCCAGAATTCTTCTGAGTGCCTATCAATGTGCGCCCGGCCGGGGTAGTGTTTCGCAGATCGGCTGGGAGTGGTATTCGCGGCTGGCGAAATGTGCACAAGTTACTCTGGTCACCCACATCCGTAACCGTCCCGCGCTGGAAGACGCCGGCGCGCCATTGCCCGGAACGGAAGTCATTTACATCGATACGGAATGGTTCGCGGGCAGGCTCTACGCTGCTGCCAGCCGGCTGTTTCCGCGCAGCGAACATTCCGTATTTCTGCTCTCTTCGCTTGATTATTTCGTCTATGACCGCCAGTTGCTGCGACAACTGCGGTCGCGCAAGAACGATTGGGATGTTGTCCATGTGGTGACGCCGGTAGCTCCCTCCGCATATACGGTGCTCACACAGTTGGGTCCGCCTGTCGTGCGAGGTCCCCTGAATGG
>CAIRSA010000120.1 GCA_903881085.1 uncultured Acidobacteriia bacterium | reverse complement strand
GTGAATCTTATAATCTTTGTACTCTGATTCTGTCAACAACTTGTATAACATACCCAAGCTGTCTAATCCACCAGAATACATGGCTAATATTGTTTGTTCCATATGTAAAATGTATAAACTTCGTTCACAAGGTGCTCTTCTGGCACTGGCGTTAATTCGCGGGCCCACTCAGTGAATGTGAAGTTATTTTTCCTCCAACACATCCCAGTGCTGGAGGATTAGCGTATTGGCACGAAGAAATCCATCGCCGCGGATGCGCTGGCCGGTGAGGGCTTCAAGCTCAGGGTCGGCGAAGGGATTGCCGTCCTGGCGACGGAGCACATACTCGCCCGAATCGGTCGCGAGACACACGGCATCGCGCTCGCTCTTAGAGCCGGTGCCGACATGCGTCTTTATTACGCGTCCTATGAATTCAGGCATGCCATACAATCATCGCTGTTTCAGCGGCGTTTTGCCAAACAGGCGGCGGACAGACACGATGCTCCCGTCCACCTCTCGGGCAATTAGCAGCGAGGTATAGAGATTCCCCTCGGGGCCGGCCGCCGAGCCCATTAATAGGTGGAACAGTGCGGAAACGCTGGCCACGGATTTCATGCCCTTGGCCATCGTTTGATTCGCCGCACTTGGTGTCTCGACATTGAAGCTCTGGACAGAGGATTGGGTGATGCCGGCTTCGTCTGCCAGTTTGTTCAACGCTTTCCGCATCGCCGTCTTCAGTGCCCCCGGAGCGGCCGGCACGGCGCAAGGCTGGTTTTGAGTAAGCATCGATCCGCTCATGAAGAGCGACCGCCTGCGGTCCTTTCGCGCGGCGCTTGCCGAGGCAAGCATGGTCTTTGAACCGGCCTTCGCGCCAAAGGCTTTGGCTATGGAATCAAGAGGCACGAACTGCGGCTTCAGCTTTGTGACCGGTTGAATGGAGGGGTCGCCCAGCAGGTTGAATTGCGCGAGAGTCTTGAGGTCCGCAGGGTCAGTCATCGAAGCGTTCTGCACGAACTGTTGGCGAGCTTCCAGGACAGCGCGGCCGGTGGATGCGCCGGCCAGGACGCGTTGATGGAAATACTGGCAGATGAGGTCAGCCGAGCCGTTGCCATCCGCCGGGCCATAGGCGATGGTGGTGCTGCCGAAGAAGGCATAGGCGCCGTCGTTCAAATATTGCAGACAGATTCCCATCTGGCCTTTCGTGTCGGCGGGGTCGAACAGTTCCGCGCCGTAGCAGCACTCCGCCGCTATCACCGTTCCTGCAGTGACCTTGCCCTTGATCCATGAAGCGTCGTGAGATTCCGGATATTTATTTCCATGCTGCCCATAAAAATGGAAATCGCTGGGTGCGCCGTGGCAGTTGATGAAGTGGGAACGCGGGGCAAGTTCGGCGCCGGTCCACTGCGGGCCGCCGGGAGGCGCCAGTTTCAGGCTGGTATTGTTTCCGTAGATGTTCTGCAGACTCAACCCTGTCGAGCCTTTCCAGACCTCAGCCGAGATGCCGAGGTAATCGGAATAGTCCGGCTTGTCGCGAGTAACCCATTTAGCGGCTGTACCAAGGAGCGCCAGCAGCAGCGCGGGATCAGTGGCTTTGGGCGCGTCTGGAATTCGGCCGGTGACGCGCACGGGGCCGAGGAAGTCTTTCGGGTCTTGGCTGTAGCGGGCGGGGCAGGCGTAAGGCAGGTCGCCGAAAGCGATCAGGTCGTCGTCGTCACCCTTCTTGTAAATTGGATTCTTCATGTCCTGATGGGGGATGACGTCAGGGCCACCCAGAATTACCAGGTAATCCGGATTAAGCGCCTTGCAAACTGCGTCGATGGCGTTCTTGTTCTGCTTTGGATCGCCGCTCTTGGTCACGGCTGGAGCGCCGAAAGCCTTCATGGCCTTGGCGTCGTCGAGCGCCACGGTCCGCGTTGTGAGGTCGCGCGCCTTATCCGCTTTGATGAGAGCCGCCAGGGCCTGTTGAATCTGTTTCAGGCCGGATGCGCCGTACTTTTTAGTTAATACGCCGAGATTAGTAACAATTACTTTGTCCGACATTGGATTTCCTCCGTTACTAGTTTGATTAAAAATCTTTCATTGTCAAGCTAATTCTTGCGGACGTGGCGCCGGCGGCGTTAGCCCTTACCCTTTGCTCGTGTTCCTATACTCCGTTGGCGACACGCCATGGATCCTTCGAAACACCCGCGAAAGATACAGCGCATCGTTAAACCCCAGTTCCTCGGCGATGCGCTTGACCGGGAAGTCCGTGCCGTCCAGCAATTCACAAGCGCGCCGCACTTTCAGCCGGATAAAGTAATCGAGCGGCGGAAAGCCGGTGATTTTGCGGAAGATCGCACAGAAATGCGAGGTGGAAAGATTCACCATCCCCGCGACTTCTGGAATGCTGATGTGCTCCTCGCGCCGCTGCTGCATGTAGTTGATGGCCTGGCGCACGCGCAGCATGGTATCCGATGGGGCAGCGTGACGCCTGCCATCCGCCATTGCCACGCCCAACAGATGCGCCAGCGCCATCGAGGCGGGGATCAGATGGTTGACGCCGTAGCCGCCGCTCAGTTCATTTGCGATCTCTTCAAACAACCCCACCATGCGCGGTTGATCGCCTACTTCGAGAATTGGCGTCGCCGCGTCCTGGCGGAGGATTCTGCCCAGCCGCTCGGCCGCCGTGCCGGCCGCGTGGCACCAGTAAATGGTCCATGGGTGATGTTCCGCCGCGCCATAGCGGTGTGCTTCGTTGGGCAGAATGGCAATCAATTGGCCCGCTGCGACTTCGTACTTCGTGTCCCCCAATTCAACCCATCCAGCCCCGCGCGTGCACAGGATCAGAATCAGTTGATCGCACCCTTGCGCACGTTCGAAGTAATGGGAGCGGGCCTTTGGGAAATAGCCGACGTCGGATGGCAGCAGAGCGATCGGCAGATGCTCTGCCAAAGCCTGCCGCACAATCGGGCGTGGCAACACCACGATGCGCTGCCCGGGAAATCCTTCCGGCTTGCCGCTGTAGGGCGAGTCCATACCGGTTACTGTATCAGAGAATCGTCCATATGAATCATCGAATCAACCATTCCAGCGCGGACGCCGCAGGCATATGATGAGCATGGTTCCATTCACCAATGCCTGCTCAATTTGCCTTGCCCAACGCGCCCGCGGATCAAACCGGCCCGGTAGCGGCCTGGTCCGAACCGGTGGTGATTCCCACTTACAACCCGCTGCTTCCGGACCGCAATCCGATGTTTCTGGAAAAGCGCGTCTATCAGGGCAGTAGCGGCGCGGTCTATCCGCTGCCGTTCACGGACCGAATCTCAAGCGAGCGAGTCGACCGTGCTTGGGAAGCCCTGCATTTGGAAAACGAATTTGTACGCGTCATGGTTCTGCCTGAGATTGGCGGCCGCATCCATGTGGGGCTCGATAAGACCAACGGCTACGACTTCTTCTATCGCCAGAACGTCATCAAACCCGCTCTGGTGGGCCTCGCCGGGCCATGGATCTCAGGTGGCGTGGAGTTCAACTGGCCACAGCACCACCGCCCCGCCACCTTCATGCCCGTGAATACCTACATCGAAGAAGGCGCCGATGGTTCGCGCACGGTCTGGTGCAGCGACTATGATCCGATGAACCGCATGAAGGGCATGCATGGTGTGTGTCTTCACCCTGGCAAGGCTTATGTGGAATTGAAGGTCCGATTGTATAACGGCACTTCCATGACGCAGACATTCCTGTGGTGGGCCAACGTTGCCGCGCGCGTGCATGATCGCTACCAGTCGTTCTTCCCGCCCGATGTCAGCTACGTCGCCGACCACGCCAAGCGCGCCATGAGCCGGTATCCGTTGTGCGACGGCTCGTACTATGGTGTGGACTACCGGGTGCGTGCCGCGCAAGGCGATTATCCGGCAAACGATCTGAGCTGGTATGAGAACATTCCCGTGCCAACAAGCTACATGGCCATGGGCTCGAAAGAGGATTTCTTTGGTGGCTACGATCATGCAGTGCAGGCAGGCGTGGTTCATGTAGCCAATCATCACATCGCTCCCGGAAAGAAGCAGTGGACGTGGGGCAATCATGATTTCGGCTATGCCTGGGATCGCCACTTGACCGATGAAGATGGTCCGTACATTGAACTGATGTCCGGCGTGTATACGGACAACCAGCCGGACTTTTCGTTCCTTGCGCCTGGCGAGACGAAGACCTTCAGCCAATTTTGGTATCCGATTCAGAAGATCGGGCCTGTTCAGGCGGCCAATGTCGAGGCGGCGCTGAGCCTGCGTTTCATAGACGGCCGCGCAAAGGTTGGCTTGTGCGTTTCTTCAGCATTTGCGAAATTGAAGGTCGAACTGCTGCACAACGGGAAACGCCTGAAAGCCTGGACCACCGATCTCTCGCCGGGCACCCCGCTCGTCAAGGAATGCAAGCTGGCGCCGGAAGCAAAGGAGACCGACGTCACGTTGGTCGTCCGAACCCACGAAGGGCGCGAACTGCTTCGCTACACGCCCTGCGCCGCCAGCAAATCAGCGGTGCCGCCGCCAGCGATCGAGCCAGCCCTGCCGCGCGATATTAAGTCCAGCGATGAACTCTATCTCACCGGCCTGCACTTGGAACAGTACCGCCATGCCACCCGCTTTCCGGAAGACTACTGGCGTGAGGCGCTCCGCCGCGATGCCAACGATACGCGCTGCAACAACGCCATGGGCCGCTGGCATCTTCGGCGCGGCGAATTTCCGCAGGCCTTGCAATTTGTTCAAAACGCCGTGGCCTCCATCACGAGGCGAAACCCCAATCCATATGACGGTGAGCCGTACTTCAATCTTGGTGTCACGCTGCGCTTCTTGGGGCGCGACGAAGAGGCTTACGCGGCCTTCTACAAAGCCACCTGGAATCAGGCGTGGCAATCGGCCGGGTATCACGCCATCGCCGAGTTGGACGCCAAGAGCGGGGAGTGGCAGGCCGCACTCGATCACCTGAACCTCTCGCTGCGCATGAATACCGATCACCTCAAGGCGCGCAATCTCAAAGTGATCGCGTTGCGAAAGCTCGGCCGTGCGGAGGAGGCCGAGGCGCTTCTGCGCGACACGCTCACGCTCGACCCGCTTGATGCCTGGGGCCTGCAGTTGTCAGGCCGCGTGTTCGAGTGCGACAACCAGACGCGGCTCGATATCGCCTTTGACTATTTGCGTGCCGGCCTGGAGACTGAAGCGATAGCTGTCCTCGCTTCGGCTAACTTCGCTGCCGTCGATGGCTCAGTCCCGATTGTCCTGTACACGCTGGGCTTCTTGAGCGGCAATCAAGGCGACAACGCCGAAGGCAGCTCGCCCGATTACTGTTTCCCCAACCGGTTGGAAGAGATCGCTGTGCTCGAAGCAGCCATGCGCGCCAACCCGAAGGATGCGCGCGCGCCCTACTATCTTGGCAATCTGCTCTATGGCCGACGCCGTCATCGCGAGGCGATCGCCTGCTGGGAAAAGACTGTTCGGCTCGATCCCACCAACTCCGTCGCGTGGCGCAATTTGGGGATTGGCTACTTCAACGTGCTCGCCAATCCAACCAAGGCGCGCCGCAGTTTCGACCGCGCACTGCGTGCTGCTCCAACGGACGCGCGCGTGCTGTATGAGCGCGACCAGTTGTGGAAGCGCATCGGCGAATCGCCCGCGCGCAGGCTTGCTGAACTCGAAAAATTTCCCGCACTGGTCAGCCGGCAGGACGACCTTTCGCTCGAATATGCCACGCTCTTGAATCAGACCGGCAACCACGAGCAGGCTCGCACGGTGCTCGAATCGCGCCAATTCCAACCGTGGGAAGGCGGCGAAGGGCAGGTGCTGGAACAGTACGTACGAACTTACCTTGCGCTAGGCGGGCAGGCGCTACAGGTGGGTGATGCCGCGCAAGCGCGACGCCATTTTGAGAGTGCGTTGACGCCACCCCAAAGCCTGGGTCAGGCCCGCCACCTGCTTGCGATTCCTAGCGACATCTACTACTGGCTGGGCGAGGCCAATCGCGATGCAGGCGACTTGGCCGCGGCGAAACAGTGGTGGCAGAAGGCCGCGGTGGCGAGCGGCGGCTTCCACGAGATGACCTACTTCAACGCAGTCGCCCTGCATCAACTGGGAAAAAGAGCTGAGGCCACCAAATTGCTCCGCGAACTACTGCAATACGCGAGAAAACTGTTGCGCACAAAAGCCACCATCGATTATTTCGCCACCTCGCTGCCGGATATGCTGTTGTTCGAGGACGACATGCAGGCTCGCCGCGCGGCGCAGGCCCGCTTCCTGCAGGCCCAGGCCAAACTGGGGCTCCGCGAAATCGAAGCAGGAGGCCGCCGTGCACGGTAGCGTTTCCACAGGCTCGTTGCAGATGCAGGCCAACTACAACCTGCGCTACGTGCTGCTCATCTCCAGCATCGGCGCCATGGGCGGTCTGTTGTTCGGGTACGACTGGGTGGTGATCGGTGGCGCCAAGCCCTTCTTCGAAAAATTTTTCCAACTGAATAGCGAGACCCTGGTGGGTTGGGCCAATAGCTGCGCCCTGCTGGGCTGCTTGCCCGGATCGCTGCTCGCGGGCGGCGTCAGCGACAGGTATGGCCGCAAGAAGGGCTTGCTGCTGGCCGCGTTCCTCTTCGCCGTTTCGTCGATCCTCACCGGTTGCGCCGGGACCTTCACGTGGTTCGTGGTGTGGCGCATTCTCGGCGGAGTCGCCATCGGCATGGCCTCCGGCATCTCGCCTATGTACATCGCCGAAGTCAGCCCGGCGCAGTGGCGCGGCAGATTGGTTGCGCTGAATCAGATGACCATCGTGATCGGCATTCTGGCCGCGCAAATCGTCAACTGGCTGATCGTAGAAAAGGTGCCTGACAACTCGACGGCAGAGATGATCCGCCTTTCGTGGAATGGGCAGATGGGTTGGCGATGGATGTTCATCGCCGTGGCCGCGCCTGCGTTTGTGTTTCTGCTCTCGGTACTATTTGTTCCGGAAAGCCCGCGCTGGCTGTTGCGCAATGGCCGTGCTGATCTCGCCGCGCGCACACTGACTCGCATTGGAGGCGAGAGCTACTCCGCCGCCGCACTGCAGGAGATCGAAACCAGCGTTGCCGCGGCGCACACCGAACGAACGAATTTCGCGCAGTTGCTGGCACCCTCGGCGCGCAAGGTTCTGGGCATCGGCATCGCGTTGGCCGTGCTGCAGCAGTGGAGCGGCATCAATGTGATCTTCAACTATGCCGAGGAGATCTATCGCACGGCAGGCTACGGCGTGAACGACATTCTCTTCAATATCGTAATCACCGGCGCTATCAACCTCATTTGCACCGTCATCGCCATGGCTACGGTGGACCGCTTTGGACGCCGCCCGCTGATGCTGCTTGGCTGCGCGGGCATTGGCATCTCACACTTGCTGTTGGGCGGCGCGTACAGCCTCGGCATGAAGGGGCTTCCTGTGCTGTTGCTCACGCTCCTCACCATTGGCTGTTACGCCATGTCGCTGGCGCCGGTTGTGTGGGTGCTGATCTCGGAAATCTTCCCCAACCAGATTCGCGGGGCGGCAGTGTCAGTGGCTGTTTCCGCATTGTGGATCGCGTGTTTCATTCTCACATTCACGTTCCCGCCGCTCAATCGCGCACTTGGCGCGGCGGGGACGTTCTGGCTTTACGGGGCCATCTGTTTTGCAGGGTTTGTGTTTGTGTGGCTGTGCGTGCCGGAAACGAAAGGCAAGACGCTGGAGCAGTTGGAAAAGGATCTCGCCAATTGAATCAGGTCTACACACTTCGGACGGAACATTTGGAACTGTCGGTGGTTCCCGCGCTCGGCGCTAATATCGTCAGTTTGCGATCGGTTCCAAGCGGCCGCGAGTGGATATGGCATAGCCCCGATGGGCCCGGCTCACTGACAGGTGCGGCGGAGTGCATTCCCACTATCGCCCCTTGCACGGTGAATGGTCGCGCGCTGCCTGATCATGGAGAGGCCTGGACCCCGGCTTGGGAAGTCGACGAAGAAGCATTTGAAAAAGGTTCGATCACTACCTCAGTGCGCCTACCCATCAGTGGGCTAGAACTCACCCGCAGCATCCGTCTCGATGACGGCGTTGCCCTGTTCGAATACAGAGTCGTCAACACCGCATCTGAACCAACGCCCTATTTGTGGGCCTTTCACCCGCTGTTCGTAATCGAAACCGGTGACCGCGTGGAACTGCCCGAATCGATCCGCAGCGTTCGCCAGGGCGTCAGCCAGGGCTATCCCGAACTGGCCAGCGCCGCAGTCTGGAACTGGCCCGAACCGCTGCCAGGCTTGCGTCTCGACGTGATCGATAGCGCCCGCCGGCCAGCGTCATACGCCAAGCTGTTCGCCGACTTTTCTCAAACAACCGAAGGCTGGGCCGCGCTCTGCCGCGGCAACGAACGCGTAGAGCTTCGCTTCGATCCGGGCGTGATCCCGCATCTTGGACTGTGGTTCACCAACGGTGGCTGGCACGGGTTTCACCACATGGCCATTGAGCCCACCACCCATATGACTGACAGCCTGGTCGACGCTGCTGCCGACCCGCTCGCGCCCGCAGGTGAGCGCCGCTGGCACTTCCAAATTGTCATGTCGAGAAAGGAGTTGTGATGCGATCTTCCTTGATTCTGCTCGCGATGTTGACCACTCTGTATGCTGCCGCACCGGCGCCCATCCCGCTTGCAGGCCAATGGCGCTTCTCTCTCGATGCAGGCAAAGAAGGCGTGCAAAAGGAATTCTTCAATCGTGACCTGCCTCAGCGCATCACGCTACCGGGCTCCACCGACCAGGCGCACTTCGGTACTGCGAACACAGCCAAGCCCACTCTCGACGGTCTCTACCGCCGCTACATTTACGAAGGCCCGGCATGGTATCAGCGCGATGTCGACATCCCCGCCAACTGGCGCGGCAAGCACGTTACGCTGTTCCTGGAACGGGCCCACTGGGTCACCCGCGTCTGGCTCGATTCCAATGCCCTCGGCACGCAGGATTCGCTGATTGCACCGCACGTCTACGACCTCGGCACCGCCCTCGCGCCGGGTAAACATCGCCTGACAATCTGCGTCGATAACACTAAGAAAATTGACCTCGGCCGCTTCGTCTCCATCAACTATGAAGGTACACAGACCAATTGGAACGGACTCATCGGCCGGCTCGAACTCCGCGCCGAAGACCCCGTATCCATTGCCGATGTGCAAGTCTACCCCGACGCCGCGCACAAGCTGGCCCGCGTGCGCGTCACGCTTTCCAATCGTACCGGCCAACCAGTGGATGGCGACTTGACCATCTCAGCAACCCCCGCAATCCCCGCAGTCAAAACGAAATTCTCAGTGACCGGCGAGCCGGCCATCGTCATCGTGGAATTGCCTATGGGCGCGACCGTCCGCTTGTGGGATGAATTCTCGCCTGCTCTCTACGAAGCGTCGATAGCGATGACCGCTGGCGGCGGCAAATTCACCGCCAGCACAAAAGTCCGCTTTGGCATGCGCGACTTCGCCACCAAAGGCACGCAATTCACCTTGAACGGCCGCGCCATCTTTCTGCGCGGAACCCTGGAATGCGCCATCTTCCCGCGCACCGGCTATCCGCCGGCTGACGTGCCCGCGTGGACCCGCATCTACCGCATCCTGAAATCATACGGCCTGAACCACCTGCGCTTTCACTCCTGGACCCCGCCCGATGCTGCCTTCACCGCCGCCGACCAGGAAGGCATTCTGTTGCAGGTGGAAGGTCCGCAGGCCAACGTCCCCGCCGGCCGAGACCCGGCGCGCGACTCGTTTCTCGAACAGGAGATGCTGCGGATCGTCCGCACTTACGGCAACCATCCGTCGTTTGTCATGCTCACGCCGGGCAACGAATTCGGCGGGCCGATGGAGTTGATCACGCGCTGGGTCGACATGCTGATCAAAGAGGACCCCCGCCACCTCTACTCCTCCGCATCGAACAACAATCTCATCACCCCGAACCGCCAGTTCACCGTCAGCGCACGGCCACGCGGCATCCAGGGCCCCGGCACGGAAATCGATTTTCGCGATGTGATGTCCAAGCAGGATCGTCCCCTCGTCGGCCACGAGATCGGCCAGTGGACCTTCTATCCCAACTTCGCTGAAATCCCCAAATATACTGGCGTACTTGCCGCGAAGAACTTCGAACTGGTGCGCGGCGATCTTGCTGCCAAGCACATGCTCGATCTCGCTCCGCGCATCGTGCAGGCCACCGGGCAGCAGGCGGTGCTGCTCTACAAAGAGGAGATGGAGGTCCTGATGCGCACGCCCGGCCATTCCGGTTTTGCCTTGCTAGACCTGCACGACTATCCAGGGCAGGGCACTGCGCTGATCGGAATTCTCGACCCGTTCTGGGACTCGAAAGGCTTCGTCACTCCTGAACAGCATCGCCGCTATGCCGGCCCCACCGTGCCTTTGTTGCGCATGCCCAAGCGGACTTACACCGCGGATGAGACCTTCCACGGCACCGTTGATCTGGCCCACTTCGGCCCTGCCGATCTTCAGCGCGCACAACCCGAATGGACCATCCGCGATCAACGCGGGCGTGTGATTGCTTCCGGCTCCCTGCCGGCCATCGCGGCGCCAACCGGCCAGCTCACCGCACTTGGTTCGTTCGATGCGCCACTCGGCAAGGCTCCCGCGCCAGCGAAACTGACGGTATCGGTTTCGCTTCGCGGCACGGCCTTCGTCAACGACTGGGACATCTGGGTCTATCCTCCCGCCGCCACACTTCCCGCCCCGCCAGACGTGTTCATCGCTCGCGCCTGGCCCGAAGCAGCGCAAGCGCTCGAAGACGGGCGCAAAGTGCTGCTCTTCCCGTCAACCGTCAACCCGGCGATGTCCCGCCCTGGAAAATTCCTGCCGGTATTCTGGAGCTCCATATGGTTCCCCAATCGCCCGCCTGGCACGATGGGCATCCTGTGCGACCCCAAACACCCCGCCCTGGCTCAGTTCCCTACGGACTCATACAGCAACTGGCAATGGTACGACCTGCTGCAGAACTCACGCACCATGATTCTGGATGGGACCCCGACGAACTTCCGCCCCATCGTCCAAGTGCTGGATAATTTTGAGCGCAACGGCAAACTGGCCAATCTCTTCGAAGCCCGCGTCGGCAAGGGCCGCCTGCTGGTCTCTACTATTGATCTGTCCTCAAATTCGCCAGCTGCCAAGCAGTTATTGCGCAGCCTGCAAGGCTACATAAGTTCCACCAGTTTCCATCCCTCTGCTGAACTGCCCGCATCGCTGCTCCAGAGCTTGTTCTCAGCAGGAGGAAAGTAGGTTACCAAAATGTCTATACGATCCATATACATATTCAGCGTGCTTGCCGCAATGACTGCGGCGGCCCAGAATGCCGCCTATCCGATCCTCACGCCCGCCCCGCGCCCCGCGGCTGAGATCCACGGCCCCAAAGCCTACGGAGCGCGCCCCGGACGACCGTTTCTCTATCGCATCCCCTGCACCGGGGTGCGGCCCATCCGCTTCTCCGCCGAAGGCCTGCCGCCTTCGCTGAAGCTCGACGCCACCACGGGCATCGTCTCCGGCCAATCGCCACAGAAGCCTGGCGAATACCAGATCACACTGCGTGCGGCGAATTCGAAAGGCAAGAGCAGCCGCGCATTCAAACTCGTCATAGGCGACACTTTGGCGCTCACTCCCTCCATGGGTTGGAACGACTGGTATTCCTTCTACCATCACGTTACGGACAAGCTCATGCGCCAGGCTGCCGACACGCTGATCGCCTCCGGCATGGCCGACTTTGGCTATGACTATGTGAACATTGATGACTGCTGGATGGTGAAGCCGGGTCCGGCCGCGCCCGAACCGGCGCGCACGCCCGAAGGCAACATCCGGTCGAACCGCGATTTCCCTGACATGAACGCCCTCACCTCCTACATCCATGACAAAGGCCTGAAGGCCGGCCTCTACACCTCGCCCGGTCCGCTCACGTGCGCTAATTACGAAGGCTCCTATCAGCACGAAGAGGCCGATGCGCGCCAGTTCGCCGCCTGGGGCTTTGACTTCCTCAAATACGACTGGTGCAGCTACGGCAAGAAGGCCGCCAATTCGTCGCTCGAAGAGCTGCAGAAGCCCTATCGCCAGATGGGCGAGCTGCTGCGCAATCAAAATCGCGACATGGTGTTCAACCTCTGCCAGTACGGCCGCGGCGATGTTTGGAAATGGGGCGGTGATGTCGGCGGGCACTCCTGGCGCACCACCGGCGATCTGGGACTGGAGAAAGACACCGAATTGCCCGGCTTCTATAGCATCGGGTTCAAGAATGCCGAGCACTTCGAGTACGCGAAGCCCGGCCGTTGGAACGACCCTGATTACATATTGATCGGCTACGTGGGCAATGCCCGCAAGAACGATGCGCCGCCGCAGTTGACCAGCTTAACCGCCGACGAGCAGTACAGCTACATGTCGATGTGGGCTTTGATGGCCTCGCCGCTGTTTTATTCCGGCGACATCACCCACCTCGACAAATTCACCTTGAACGTGTTGTGCAACGCCGAAGTGATCGATGTGGATCAGGATATGCTGGGCAAGCAGGCCCGCATCGTCCGCAAGACGAAAGAGGAGTTTGTTCTTGCCAAGCCGCTGGAGGATGGTTCGCTTGCGGTTGGGCTGTTCAATCTTTCGAAGTCGCCAAGGACGATGGAAGTCAGCTGGGCGGATTTGCAACTGAGCGGCAAGCAGCGCGTGCGCGATCTCTGGCGACAGAAGAATCTTGGCGTCGCCACTGGTCGCCATTCGGCGATGGTTGCGCCGCATGGCGTTGCGTTTGTGCGGTTGGGCCGGTAAAGATAAAACCGCTCCCTTACGGTCGCGGTTCATGCACGGCGAACTAAAACAGCTCGGAAACCTCGCGGAAACCCACAACGCGCGTCCCCGCGGCTGGATCCACATACTGGAAATCGCGGCCTGAGGGCGTGTTGGTCAAGCGCTTGGTCCAGTCAATCCCCAGCACGCTATAAATCGTGGCGCACACATCCTCGGGATACACAGGCCGGTTCGCCTTCCACCCGAAATCCGTAATGTGCGCGCACTCCGCATCGGTGGCGCCCATCAAGCGCCCGCCCTTCACGCCGGCTCCGGCAAACACCGCGAACATCGTATCCGCGTAGTGTTCGCGCCCATCCAGCGGCGTCAAGCCACCCGGCGTGCGCCCGAACTCGCCCATGCAAACGACCAACGTTGAATCGAGTAACTGCGATCTTTTCAAATCCGCGATCAGTGCCGAAAACGCCGGATCCAGATCCGAGCAAGTCTTGTACAAGCCGCCCTGGCTGTTCTTCCCGTAGATCTGCCCGTGATGATCCCACCCCGGCTGCGTCACCAGCAGGAACCGCGCCCCCGCATCCGCCGCCACCATGTTCCGCGCAATCAGGCACGCATCGCCGAACGGAGTTGCGCCGTACGCCTTGCGCTCTTCCTCGCCGATCTTCATCACCTGCGAGATCCCGGGGTTGGTCATCATCTTGTTCACCGCCCGCCCGAAACTCGCAAATTGCCGCATGTTCTGCGGAGAACTGTCGTCCAACTCCCGCCGCGACGTGTCCATCTTATTCAGCAGTTCCCACCGCCGCGCATAGCGATCTTTCTCCGTCGCCTCAATCGTGAAAGGCAGATTGCGGTCTTTCAGATCGAGCGTCAGCGGCGAACAATCCGACGGCAGGCAGCCTTCGGTTTGCAGCGGCCCGTACATTGTACTCGGCTCATAATTCATCGACACAAACGGCGGCAGATAATCCGTCGTACGCCGCCGCCCCTGATACTCGTAAGCGATCACCGACCCCAGCGACGGCATCTCCTTAATCCGCGCCGCGCTCACCGCATGTCCCGTCTGCAAGTAATACTGCCCGCGCGAATGCACTGTCTCCCAAGCCTGCGCCGACCGGACGACATACAAATCGTCCAGCGTCCCGGCCATCTTCGGCAGCAGCCCGTAAGGAAACTGGTAGCCCTGTTTCGTCATCCGGACGTCGCGGTTTTCAGGCGCCCACTTGCCCATCTTCACGTCGAACATGTCCATCTGCG
Source organism: uncultured Acidobacteriia bacterium (assembly GCA_903881085.1). Classification (GTDB taxonomy): domain Bacteria; phylum Acidobacteriota; class Terriglobia; order Bryobacterales; family Bryobacteraceae; genus CAIRSA01. The sequence continues at coordinate 16,423 of CAIRSA010000120.1, read as the reverse complement.
AGGGGCCGCCCTGCATGTTCAAAAAGATGACAGCCTTGGCCCCGCCGCGAGGCGTCACCCGCGACTGCGCGAACACATTTGACGGCGCAAGCATGGGCAGCAAATCAAAGCCCGCCACCGACAGCCCGCCAAGCCGCAACAAATCCCGCCGCCGCAACCGCGGAAATAACCCAGCCATGTTTTTATCCGTGTCCATCTGTGTTCATCCGTGGCTAATAAAAAAGGAAATCCAGTCTGTTAATCAAAACCCAAACCAGATCTTCCGCGCCCTGCTCGCGATACTCGCGCAGCAACTCCACGCCCATCGCCAACTCCCCATCCTGAGGCATTCGCGAAAGCGCAGCCAAGTACAACTCCGTTACAATATCGGCATTCGACTTCACCGGCTCCGCATGCAGCAGCGCATCCAGCCGCCCGCCCTTAACAGCCTTCACCTTATCGCGCACAGCTTTGTCGTTCATCAACAAAGCCGCCTGCACCATTGTCGGTTTGCGCGTCGCCTCAATCGCGTAGCGGTCGCACTGCCCAAACGACTGCACCACCTTGAACACGGCCTTATCGGCCTTCTCCACATCCTGCGGAGACCGCGTCTGCATCACATTCGCGGCTTTCTTATCCGCGTAAGTCACCTTATAAGACTGCGGCACGCCCACCACGCTCGAAATCGCATCCCACGCCTGCTCGGCCGACATTCTGCGCACCACCCGCCGCCCAAACGGTCTGTCAGTCGATGCACTCCAACCCTTCGCCGCCTTGCCCGATAACTGATACGCACGCGAATTCAAAATCGTCTTCATCAGTCGCCGCAGATCGTGCCCATGCTCGCGAAAATCCGCAGCCAGCGCGTCCAGCAACTCTGGATGCGTCGGCTGCACCGTCCATGGCGCCGGTGGCGGATTCTTGGGATCCTGCCGCGCCAGATCGAAATCGAACGGCCCGTCCACGATCCCCTGGCCCATCAACTCCGCCCAGATCAGATTCACAGTTGCTCGCGCAAACTGCGGATGAGTAGTCAACAATCGCGCATACGCCACTCGCGGCGGCTCGCCGGGCAAAGCCTTTTCGCCGCTCAATAGAAACGTTGGCGTCACATCGGCGGACTTATCGCGCGGCGGCCGCAGCGAACTTCGCGTCGTCAGATCGTAGCCCTTGCGGGTGTCCTTCACCTGGAAATGCGGAAACCGCCCATACGACGGATCGATAAACGTCTTCCCGAAGAAGCTCGCCTGGCGCCACATCTCCGCCCGCTTGCGCTGCGACAGGTACAGGTTTACTTTCTCCAAATGCCGCGCTCCGTCATGGCAGGAAATGCATTCGATATTCACGCCCAGAAATAACTTCGTGGTGTTGATGGCGATCTCGTCCGCCGTGTCCTCATGGTTCATCTGATACCCATCACCTTCGAACACGTGGCTGCGCGCAATCATGTTCGAAGCCCCGTCGGCCCATGTCGAAACGGCTTTGGCCGTGATCATATCGCGCACAAACTCGTCGTAAGGAACGTTCAGCGTGAATGATTTGTAGATGAAATCGTAGAAGGTGTTGATGCCCTCCTGCAGTAACTGCCCGTTGCGGAACAGATCGCAGAAGTAGTAAGTCCACCGGTCCAGAAACGGCGCCTGATCTACTGAGCGCATGCCGCTCACCGGTAGCACCGGAAAGATTGCATCGATCGCCTTCGCCCGTTTGGCCGGATCTTTATCGGCGAGGAATTTCCGCGTCACGGCGACATCCGGCAGCCGCCCCGTCATGTCCAGATGCAGCCGCCGCAGAAATTCCGCATCAGTCGATAACTCCGTCTGTGGCACAATGTGCCGGTCAACGGTGTTAACCGTCTCCGCCGCAAATAATGGCAACGACAAAAATAAAAGGACCCAGCGCATACCCCAAGATCATATCAATGCTGCGGTCGGTTAGCAGCAGTATGCCTCTGGCCACCAGCCCCAAATTCATGGCATTCTAATTAATGTGTCCAGGAATAAGAACGCACCAGTCAAAATCTCCTTCCCTCGCGACCTCATTAAACAAGTCGACTGCCTGGTGGGCAAAAACGGCCGCGCCTCTTTCCTAAGAGCAACCGTTGAAGCCGCAATCGAGAGCAACGTGCGGCAGTTCTCATCCCCGCATGACTGGCGCGAGACGCTGGAAGAAGACTACTGCAGCCAAATGGAATCCCAAGCCGCCACTCACCCACGGTTCGTTCGCGATGGCGAAGAAGACGACGACTGTCCTTTCTAAGCGCCACAACCAGGCCCGGGCACCCAAATCTTAAGCTGCACTCGCCCGCGGCCCCAACGACGAAAACTTCGCAATCTTCGGCTTCACCAGTCGCGCGTAGTCGGCATAGTGCATCTGGATCAACTCCACATGCGTTCCGGCGTTGAACGCAATCACCTTGTCCAACTCCAACATCGCGTCGACATAAACAGGCATATCGTACAGATTGCCGAACGGTGGCATCGCCCCTGTCTCGCACTCTGGAAACCGGTCACGGAACTCTGGCTCGGTCGCCATCCGGATCGTCTTCGCACCCGCCGCGCCTCCCAGTTTCGGCAAGTCGATGTGCCGCGTCGCCGGCAACACCGCCATCGCCATGTTGCCGTCCAAATGCACCAGCACTGCCTTGGCTAGGTCCTTGCCTGGCACATGCGCAATCGACGCAATCTCCTGCATTGTGTACGCCAGCGAATGCCTGATCATCACGTACTTGATTTGATGGTTGTCCAGATACTCCTTCAGTTTTTTAACCGCCATCGGTATACCTCTTTCACTCAAAGCATAGTCCCATCGCGCACCAACGTCTACCGTACTAGCCTTTTAACACTTTCGACGAAGTATCTGGCATATACTGGTCCAACGATGGACAACCAACCCGGATCAAACAGACGCGGCTTCATCGAAGCCGCTATCCATGGAATGGGCGCGATCATCACCGCTGCCCTCGCACTGCCCGCCGCTGCCTACCTGCTCATCCCCGGCAAGTCCAGAAAGAAGGACGCGTGGATCGAAGCGGGCGACCTCGCCCAGCTTGACGCCAAAGCCCCCGAAGAGCTGGTCTTCCGCCGCACCCGCGTTGACGGCTGGAAAGTGACCTCCGAAAAAGCCACCGCCTGGGTCATGAAAATCTCTGACCAGCAGGTGGTCGCTTTCTCTCCCACCTGCACTCACCTTGGTTGTGCCGTCCACTGGGACGAAAAGAATAACAACTTCCTCTGCCCCTGCCACACGTCGGCGTTTGGCAAAGATGGCAAAGTTCTCAGCGGCCCCGCCCCCCGCCCGCTCGACCGCCTCCAGGCCAAAGTCGAAAACGGCAAAATCTATCTTGGCGAAATCGAAGCCCTTCGCGCCGGGGACGGACACCTCTGTCCCAAGCAACGCGCGTGGACAGAGCGGTCCGTCCCCTCAACCAGCGCCTCGAACGGAGAAAACGCATGATCGCCGCTATCCTCGACTGGCTCGACGACCGCACCGGCGTCGTCTCCGGTATTAAGCACTTCCTCGATGAAGATATCCCCGGCTCCAGCGGCTGGCATCAGGTGTTTGGCTCCATCGCCATGTTCCTGTTCCTCACCCAGGTCTTCACCGGCATCATGTTGGCGTTCAACTACGCGCCCACGCCGGGCGAAGCTTACAACAGCCTGAAGTACATCGTCCAGGATCTCACTGCCGGCCGCCTCATGCGCGGCCTACACCACTGGGGCGCCAGCATGATGATTGTAGTCGTTGTGCTGCACATGGTACAGACCTTCCTCTGGGGAGCGTACAAGAAACCGCGCGAAGCCACCTGGCTCATGGGCTGCGTGCTGTTGCTGGTCACCCTTGCCTTTGGCCTCACCGGCTATCTGCTGCCGTGGGACAACCGCGCTTACTGGGGCACCGTCGTCACCACCCAGATCGCCGGCCAGGCCCCCGTCATGGGCACTTACGTCCAGCATCTGATGGGCGCCGATGGCGGCATCGTCGGCGTCGTCACTTTCGCCCGCTTCTATGCCGTCCACGTTCTTATCCTGCCGCCCGTCACCATGCTCTTGATCGGCATCCACGTCTTCCTCGTGCGCAAGCACGGCGTCGCCCCTGCCCCCGTGGAAACGCTGCCCACCAAGAAGTTCTATCCCGGCCAGGTCTTCAAAGACACGCTCGCCATCTTCGCCGTCTTTGCCATTCTCTTCGCATTGGCCGTTGCCGCCAAGGTTCCCATCGGCCATCTCGCCGACCCCACTGACAAAACATACATTCCGCGCCCCGAATGGTATTTCCTCTTCCTGTTCCAGACCCTCAAGTTCTTTGAAGGTCCGCTCGAAGTAGTCGGAAGCGTTGTGCTGCCCACCATCGCCATCGGCGCCCTCTTCGCCACGCCGTTCATCGATCGCGGCGCAGCCATCAGAGTCGGCAAACGCACCACAGCCCTTGCCATCGTGATCATCGCCGCCATCGGTTGGGGAGGCCTTACCGCCGCCGCCATCCGCAGCACGCCCGATGGTCCGCCTGAAATCGCCGAGGACGAAGGACCGCAGGAATGGAAAGAGCTCTCCGCCGAAGAACTGGCCGGCATCGGCTACTTCCGCCAGGAGAGCTGCGCCACCTGCCACGACGGCAAATCGAATGTGGGCCCGGACCTGTCAAAGCGCGCCGTAAAGCGCGACGCCGCCTGGATGCTGGGGCACTTCCGCAACCCACAGGCCATCGCGCCCGGCACCTCCATGCCACCCATCCAACTGACTGACAAGCAACTCAACGGCCTGGCCGCGTTCCTGCTGAAGTTGAATGAAAAGAACCAGGCCGCTCTGCACTCGGCCCCGCAGTTCGCCGTTGAAGGCGCCATGCTCTATCAGAAAAACCAGTGCGGTATGTGCCACCAATATAACGGCGTCGGCGCCAAGACCGCGCCAAAATTAAATGGCCTCAACCGCCGCCGCGACCGTGGTTGGATTGAGCAGCATTTCAAGGAACCGCAAAAGCTGTCTCCCGGCTCTACTATGCCGCCCTATAAATTCAATCCGAAGGAAATGGATCGCATGGTCAGCTTCATGATGGCTTTAGGGGAGTGAGTTGCAGTCCAAACGCCATGCTTGAAACTGCTTTTGCCTGGAAGATGCTTTAATGTTCGAAAGGCTTCAGGAGCGCAGATTCAGATCTATTTATGTCATGCTGGGATTTTCGTTGTGAGTGGAATTCGGATTGATCCCATATCATGTCGAAATTGACCCAACTCATTTTCCGTGAGATCAGGAGGTCTGAGATTGGTTGGTCACTTTCGTTGAACGCAATTTGGCGTCAGCGGCCCGGCGTTTGGGAAGGATATTCTGCAAAATGAGAAGAAGTAACGTAGCCCTGCGCTTGCAGGAGGCCCTGCTAAGTGAAGCCAAAAAGGTGGCCGAGACGGAAGGCGTTGCTTTGAATCAATTCATCAACGTAGCAGTGGCGGAGACGTTATCGGCGCTGCGCGGTAACGTCGCGACGGCCAAGCGGATTCTGCGGCGAGCGGGTAAAGGCAACCCTCTGGTCCCCGGCGATGAACTTCCTGTAATGTGAGTTCCCGCGTCGCCGTCCATGACCTTTCGGGCCGCCCGCCAACCCACGCGCGCCGTTGACAAACGATAATAATTATCGTTTAATAAAAGAGTGCCGGGTATGGATCGCCAGACCATCGAAGACCGTATGCAGACCTTCCGCCGCCGCTGCGCGGAAAAGGGCCTCGCATACACGCATCAGCGCCAGGTGATCTATCGCGCGCTGGCCTCGACCAATACCCATCCCACGCCCGAAGCGATCTATGACAAAGTGAAGAAGCAGATGCCTTCATTGTCGCTCGGAACCATCTACAAAAACATCCGCACCTTCACCGAGGCGGGCTTGCTACAGGAAGTAAATCTGCTGCACGAATCGCTGCGCCTCGATGCGAATCTGGAATCGCACCACCATCTGGTGTGCGTGGAGTGCAAATCCGTAACCGATCTTCCCGAGCAGGAAATCCGGCCCCGCGGCGAACTTCCCGCGGGTTTTGAAGTCCAACGCTACAACGTAGAGGTGCTTGGGCTATGTTCAAACTGCAGTTCTAAATCGAAAACCAAAAGGAGCAATCATGGCTGACTTGAAGGGTACGAAAACCCACCAGAATTTGAAGGATGCATTTGCCGGCGAATCGCAGGCAAACCGCCGCTATCTCTATTTCGCAAAGATGGCTGACGTGGAAGGCTACCCCGACGTGGCAGGCCTGTTCCGCGACACCGCGGAAGGCGAAACCGGCCACGCCCACGGCCACCTCGACTATTTGAAGAAGGTTGGCGATCCTGCAACCGGCCTGCCCATCGGCGACTCCGTCGAAAACCTGAAGGCCGCCATTGCCGGCGAAACCCACGAGTACACCGACATGTATCCGGGTATGGCCAAATCCGCCCGCGAAGAAGGCTTCTCTGAAATCGCCGACTGGTTTGAGACCCTCGCCAAAGCCGAAAAGTCCCACGCCGGCCGCTTTGCACAAGGTCTGGCTAGCATCAGCTAACATCCCTTTAACCGCTCCCTTACGGTCGCGGCTCGGTGCCGACTCGCGACCGCATGGGAGCGGTCCCTACAACCCACATGTCACGCATCAAAGGTGAACCCACCCCGGGGATGAGCTACAACCCCAACGATTCCATATATTGGGATCGGAATGCCCTCAATGGCGAGTTGGAGCGGGCCTATGAAATCTGCCACGGCTGCCGCCTCTGCTTCAACCTGTGCCCGTCGTTCCCCGCGCTGTTCAACGCGATTGATGGCCACGATGGCGACGTCCGCCAACTGACGCCGGCGGAAAACGATTGGGTCATCGATACCTGCTACCAGTGCAAACTGTGCTACGTGAAGTGCCCGTACACGCCCGACGACAAACACGAATTCCAGCTGGATTTCCCGCGCCTGCTGATGCGCGCCAACGCCATCCGCCGCAAGGAAAACGGCATCCCGCTGCGCGAGACTTTGCTCTGCCGTCCGGAAATGCTCGGGTCCATCGCAGGCCTGACGCCAAGCATCGCCAACTGGGCCAACAAGCAGCCCATGATGCGCAAGGTGATGCAGGCCACGCTGGGAATCCACGAGCAGAAAATCCTCCCCGAATTCTACAGCGAAACGTTTGAGCAGTGGTTCGCCAAGCAGCCCACGCCGGCCGGCGCCACTGATAAAGCCGTGCTCTTCACCACCTGCTTCGTCAATCACAACAACCCTCAGGTGGCCAAAGACGCAGTGGAGGTCTTCTCCAAAAACAACGTCGCGCTTAGCTGCCCCAAACAGAACTGCTGCGGCATGCCAGCCATGGAAGCAGGCGACATGGAACTGGCGAAAAAGCTGGCCCGCTCCAACGTGGAAAGCCTCTACCCGCACGCCAAGGCCGGCAAAAAGATTCTCGCCATCAATCCCACGTGCAGTTACATGCTACGCAAGGAATATGCCGAACTCGACGGCACGCCCGAAGCGAAAGTGGTCAGCGAGGCCACCATGGATCTGTCCGAGTATCTGTTCACGCTGAAGCAGAAGGGTGAGTTCAACCGCGAATTCAAGTCGTCGCCCGGCACCGTGGCCTATCATGTGCCATGCCATCTGAAGGCGCAGAATATCGGCTTCCGGTCGCGAGATATGTTGCGTCTGATTCCCGGCACGACCGTCAAAATGGTAGAGCAGTGCAGCGGCCACGATGGCACCTGGGCGATGAAGAAAGAGTTCTTCCCGCTTTCCATGCTGGCTGGCAAGAAAGCGTTTGACGAAATGACCGAAGTAAAGGCCGACGTGATGGCCACCGACTGCCCGCTGGCCGCGATCCAATTCGATCAGGCCATCGGCGTGCGCCCCGTGCATCCCATTCAAGTGTTGGCCAAAGCCTATCGCGAGGAAAAATAATGCAACATGTCAGCTTGTCCGAAATCAAAACCATCGCCGATTACGAAATCGAGCGCGCAACGTTCCGTCCGGTGGCCATGGCCACCAAGGACCGCCGCCGCGTGCGTGTGGGTGACCACTTGACGTTCCTCTTTGAAAACCGCCTCACCGTGCGCTATCAGATTCAAGAGATGATGCGCATTGAACGGCTCAACAAACTGGAAGAGATCAAGCATGAGGTGGAAACCTATAACGAGTTGATCCCCGGCGTGGATCAACTCTCTGCTTGCCTGTTGATTGAATACGAAACGCCCGAATTGCGCGATGTGTGGTTGCGCGAATTGCTCGGCCTGGAGCATCACATCTGGGTGGAAGTGCCCGGCTTCGGCCGCGCCAAAGCCGTTTTCGATGACCGCCAGATCGCCAGCGACCGCATCAGCTCCGTGCAGTACATCAAGTTCCAGCTGACGCCGGAACAGGCCGCTGTCTTCCCGCAAGGCGCCAGCATTGTGGTGGATCATCCGAAGTATTCCTTCGTGCAGCCGCTGACCCCGGCGCAGTTGGAAGAGCTCTCAACTGACATGAAATAGCGCGACCGTGAGGGAGCGGTCTTCCCTATAGCGCATCTCTCACACCAAAAGGTATCCTAGTAAGTTATGCATCATCCTTCGCTAGCCGAAATCAGTATCCTCCTCGTGCTCCTAGCCGCCTCCGCCTACGGCTTCTGGTTTCGGTTCAGCGTAGTCCTGAAGAAAATCCTAGCCTCAAAAAAGGACCCTGCATTTAAGCTCGATCCCCTAGGCCCGCGTATCTGGGATTTCGTCTCCGAAGTGCTCTTCCAATCGAAGGTTATCCAACAACGTCCGCTCCCCGGCCTGGCCCATGCGTTCGTGTTCTGGGGCTTCGGCGCCTTCGCCCTGGTCACGCTGAACCACTTCGCCATGGGCCTGGGCTTTGAGCTCTTTTCCCGCGATGGCTTCTTCGGCTCCATCTACTTCTTCACCGCCGCCGCCTTTGCCGTGTTGGTCGCTGTTTCCATCACCGGCCTCGCCATCCGCCGCTTCATCGTGCAGCCCAAGTGGCTGGGCAACGTGAACCCCGAATCCGGCTTTATCGCCTTCCTGATCCTCACCTTGATGGTGACCTACCTCTACGATTACTTCGCCCCCGGTTGCCGAATCATGTGGTGGACCCACACCCTGGCCCTGCTGGCCTTCATGCCGCTCATCCCGCACACCAAGCATCTACATCTGGTGTTGAGCCCGGCCACCGTGTTCCTTTCGCGCGGCGGCTTCAGCAACATTCCGCCACTGGTTGGCGATGAGGATTTCGGCCTCGATACGGGTAAGGATCTGACGCAACTGGTCTCCCTGCAGGCTTTCTCCTGTGTGGAATGCGGACGCTGTACCGAACACTGCCCCGCAAACAACACCGGCAAGCTGCTTAACCCCAAGGAAATCATCCTCGGCACGCGCTCCTACCTCAATGAATTCGGCCCCGCCAGCGAAGAGTCGCTGCTTGGCAAACATATTTCGATGGAAGCGGCGTTCCAGTGCACCACCTGCGGCGCGTGCGAATTCCAGTGCCCCGTCGGCATCGAGCACCTGCCCATTATCATTGGCCTGCGCCGCGGCGCAGTGAACACAGGCAAGTACGAAGACAGTCATGGCACGAAGTTGTTCCTCAATCTGGAACGCAACGGCAATCCGCTCGGCTTCTCATCCAGCGAGCGCGATAAGTTCGTCAAGAAGCTGGAACTGCCGCTCTACGACGGCACGCAGGAATACTGCTTGTGGATGGGTTGCATGGGCTCCTACGATCCGCAGGGCCGCGAAATCGTATCGAGCCTGGTGGAAGTGTTGCGCCACCTGAACGTCACGTTCGGCGTGCTCAAAAAAGAGAAATGCTCCGGCGATTCGGCGCGCCGCCTGGGTAACGATCTGCTGTTCCAAACGCTGGCCGAAGCCAACATCGAGCAGATCAAGCAGCAGAAGGCCTCGAAACTGCTGTCGATCTGCCCGCACTGTGTGCGTACGCTGGGCACGGACTATAAAGAGTTTGGCGCTGAAATCGAGATCGAACATCATAGTGAGTTCCTCGCCCGCAACGCGTCGAAACTTCCCTCCGCGAAATCCAACGACAAGGTCGTCTATCACGACCCATGCTATCTGGGCCGCTATCAGAACATCTATGAAGAGCCGCGCCAGGCTGCTGCCCTCAGCGGTTTGACGGTGATCGATCCGCCGCGTACGCGCGAAAAATCATTCTGCTGCGGCGCGGGCGGGGGACTGGCGTTCCTCGGGGAAGAGTCAGGCAAGCGCGTCAGCGTCACCCGAGCCGAAGAACTGGTGGCTACCGGTGCGCAGGTGGTCGGCGCGGCGTGCCCGTTCTGCAATACGATGTTCCGCGACGCGCTCTCAAATATGGGTCCGTCGTCGCCAAAGTTGCTGGATATTGCACAAATCGCTGCAGCATCCATCCGGCCTGTGGTAGACTAGAATTTCTGCTTCTCGAACGGTCTCACCGAAAGCGGGCGCGTAGCTCAACTGGCAGAGCAATTGACTCTTAATCAATAGGTTGTAGGTTCGATTCCTACCGCGCTCACCATCCTCTTCCAAACCTTCGGCTGGAAAACCAGCTCTACTGAAGAGTTCGCCTCTATCCAAGGCCCGCCTAATTTGTAATATTACATGCTACGATGAAGCAGGAGCGTAGCATGGAGGCCTTACAGCGCTGGAGAAAGCAAAAGAAGCTTACGCAGGTCGAAGCGGCATCCGTTCTCGGCATCTCCCAAACCTACTTGTCGTTGCTTGAAAAAGGGACCCGGCCGCTCACTCCTGAACTGAAGAGCCGAATGAATGCCTGGCCGAACACTACTCCCCAGTCAATTGAAGACGGCGTTTTTCGCGCCAAACTGAGTGCCCTTGGCTATCCCGGCTTTGCTCACGTGGCTCGATCCCGAACCAAGTCGAGCCCTGCGGCCCTTCTCATTGCCATACTCTCAGCGCCGGACGCCGACGCCCGGGTGATTGAGGCGGTTCCCTGGCTGATCAAGCATCATGCGCTTCATAAGGATTTCAGTTGGCTGGTTCGCCAGGCGAAGCTACGAAATCTGCAAAACCGGTTGGGATTTGTTCTGCAGTTGTCGGGCGCGAATACTCCGGAAGCAATATCAGCAGTTCGCGAGTTGGAGCGAGCACGGTTGCTGGATGAAGCGACACTCTGTTGGGATTCAATGCCTGGTGCAACGCGCGATTGGATGCGCAACAATCGAACGCCGCTAGCAGCCTCCTGGAATATACTAACCAGACTGGAACCGGATGAGGCACAAAATGCCGCTTGACCGGCCAGCCGAACCGTGGTTCTCATTCCTCTCGGATTTGGACGCGGAACTTGACCAAACTGCAGATTTTCATTGCATCGGCGGATTCGCGGTAAGCCAACATTACGGCTTTGCCAGGGAGACTGCGGACTTGGATGTCTTGACGGTGATTCCACGGGAAATCGGAGCACGCATCGCCAAACTTGCGGGCAAGGGCTCGGCGCTGCAGAAAAAGCACAGCGTTTATATCGATCATGTTGGAATTGCCAGCTACCCGTCCGATTACGAAACCAGGATTCTTCGGGCATTTCCTATCTGGTCGAAGTTGCGGCTTTGGGTACTGGAACCGCACGACCTGGCGTTGACTAAGCTGGAGCGTACAAACGACCGCGACATCCGCGATGTGATGTTTCTGGCACAAGCGAAATTGATCGTCCGCGACATCCTCGTCTCAAGATTTGAAACCGAAATGGAGCCATACCTCGTTGGCCGGACGGAGACATGGAATAGAACTACGCTTCAAATGTGGATCGATGCTTGCTGGCCGCATCCACAGACAACTTAGATTTCCCAATCCCCCCAACTCGCAAAAAGGTTAATCACCCCCTGAATCGAGCCGATAAATATATTGATGCTTACTGTGCTGCCAACTTTTAACGCGCCCGGTGAGAGTCTGCCGCCGGCGGAGATTCAGCGATTGGAGGCGGACGTGCGGCAAAATCCGCCTCTGCTGGAGCTGCTGGATCAGCATCCGACGCCTACTCTCCTTTTGACCGCCACCCGGCAGATTGTCTACAGCAATCAGTCCTTTAGACGCCTGACCAAAGAAACCGACGCTCCAGTCGCTGGTCTTCGAATCGGAGAAGCATTGCAGTGCCGCAAACTGGATGCGTCGCCCAGTGGTTGTGGAACCGGAGAGGCGTGCCGGGAATGCGGGGCACTGCGCACAATCCTTGAAAGTCTCAAGCTCTCCACCATTGCCCATAATGACTGCCGGTTTAGCGGCAAGGATTTCGGTCTGACTGCTGATTTCCTGTTTACTGCATATCCAATAACAATCGGCCGTGACGCACTTATTGTTGTTGCGCTTCAAGACGTCAGCGCGGAAAAAAGAAGAGCGGCACTGGAACGAACGTTCTTTCACGATGTTTTGAATACTGCGTCGGGCCTTCAAGGCCTAAGCAGCCTGATCAACGACGGCGACTTGCCAATCGAAGAGCATGACTCTTACAGTCACGAAATCGAGCAACTCACCAACTCGTTGATCGAAGAGATTCAGCATCATCGAAAGCTGATGATGGCTGAGCGCGGTGAGTTGATCATCGACCTGGTCCGGACCCCGTTGTATGAACTGCTGGGCGACGTGGAATCCATTTGCAGGACTCATCCCGTTGCCTACAATCGCACCCTCCGGCTTGCCAATCCAATCGATATTGTCATTGAGACGGACCTTATCCTTATTACGGCGAGTGGTCACTAATTTGGTCAAGAATGCCCTGGAAGCGACGCCGGAAGGCGGGACCGTTTCGTTAGTGGCTGAACAATCCGGCGAAGGCAACATTCGCATCAGCGTGCACAACGCAGGCGTGATGCCGCGCAGTGTTCAGTTACAGATTTTCGAACGCTCCTTCAGCACAAAGCCCGGTTCCGGCCGCGGCGTAGGCACTTACAGCGTAAAGTTGTTCACGGAACAATTCCTAAAAGGCCGGGTAAGTTTCACTTCCGATCCAATTCGCGGGACAATTTTCACTGTGACGCTGCCACAATCTATCACCGCCTGAGGACAAGCTCCCCGCCAAAATCTGCTAACGTTAAATTACAAAAGACGAAGGAGTCTGAATTCATGGTTAGCAGAAGAGACTGGCTGTTCGCCGCGGCCGCCGCCCTCCCTATCGCTGCCAGCGCGCAGCGGCCTACCCGCAAAATCGGAGTCGAACTCGGTTGCATCGGCGCCAACAAATGGACGGCCTATCAGTTCCTCGATTACTTCCACAAAACCGGCATCGAAGCCGCGCAATTCAACGCCGGCACGCTCGGAACCAAGCTAAGCTCCCCCGATGAGTCGGAGCTTAAAAAAATCCGCGCCTATGGGCAGGACCTCGGCATTCAATTCGCCGCCTTTTCCGCCGGCTCCATCTGCCCCTCGTCGAAAGGCTTCAACGCCAAACAAGGCACGGCGGAGGAACAGATCGCCGGCGGTTTGAAGATCTGCCGCGCGCTGGGCGCCACCGCCATGCGTGTTGTTCTGGGCAGTGCCACGGAGCGCCCTGGTATCGCCGAGCACCGCGAAAACCTCATTAGGGTGTTGAAGAATGCCCGTACGCAAATTCTCGATTCAGGCGTGAAGCTTGCCATCGAAAACCACAATGGCGATCAGCAGGCGCGCGAAATTAAAGCGCTTATCGAACACGTGGGCCACGATATTTTGGGCGTCTGTCTCGACTCCGGCAACCCGCTCATCGTCTATGAGGATCCGCATTTGACGCTGGAACTCCTTGGACCCTATGCGGTAACCTCCCACATCCGCGACACCGCTGTCTGGCGCGTTCCCGAAGGCGTCGCCGTGCAATGGGTGAACATGGGGCAGGGCAACGTCGATATCGATGGCTGGCTCAAAAAATTCCTGGCCATGCGCCCCGGACTGGCTGTCACGTTTGAGAATTTGCCCATGGCCGCGCCGAAAATCATGCCCGTCTTTGACCAGCAAGTTTACCAATACCTGCCCGGCATGCCGGCCGCCGATCTGGCCCGTTACCTGGCCATCGCCGAACGCGGCAAGCCGCTCGCCGCTGCTCCGCCGCCACAGGGAAAGACGCGCGGCCAACAACAATGCGATGACCTGGAAGTTTGTGTGCGATACACCAAGAAACTGTTGGCCACCATCTGAGGCTGAGCTTATTTTGAGTGCAACTCTTCGATCCTGCTGTTGACCTCGGTCATGCGCTCGGTCAGAACTTTCCACGGCGTGAAGTCGATTTTGACGACGCCGTAGTTGCTGTTTTCGCCATCGAAACGGCCTTCGGCGGGTTCGTCGCGGTATTCGAACCAGTGGAAGCCCACACATTCGGACATCTTCGCCAGTGCTTCCACGTAGCGGGCGAAGCCATCGGCCCGGTCCTGCTGCGTGGCCACGGGTTTCGCTGCGCCTTTGGTGTTCGGCAGTCCGCTGTCCATGGCCTTGAAACTGAATTCGGTGACCATCACCGGCTTGCCGCTCAAGCGCGTCAGTTGTTCCAACTGGCTGATTGGGGCATTCGCATTGTAGCTGTGATAAGAAACTACGTCAAAGTAGCGGCCCACGGCGCGTATTGCGCTTTCGCCCGCGGTGCCTCCCGCAAAGCGGCAGCCGAGCACAAGGTGATTCGGGTCGGCGCGGCGGATGGCTTCGCTGGTCACGCGGGCGTACTCAGTAGCCACCATTTCAAGGAAGTCACTGCGGTCGGCTGCGGTGGCTTCGGCAAGTGCATGACCGCGGCTTTTGAGAAGCTCCGCCGCTTTACGGTAGCCGGCTGAAGTCTCGGGCATTTTGAGGTAGCTTTCGAGGAGGCCATCGCCCGAGCGCCAGTCCTTGCCCCAGCGCAGTTCGTTGTCCGTGAAGTAGCCGAGCAGCCACGGATCTTTGGCATGCGGGGCGCACTTCGCGGCAGCGACGCGATCGGCTGCGGCATGGAAATCGACGCCGAAGTAGTCGACGATGCCACCCTTGAGCCAGACGTCTTTCTGAACAGCGGCGGCAATGTCGATTACTGGCGAATAGACGATGCCGGCGGAAGCGATCTCGCGCGCGGACCACGCGCCGGCGGTGTTAAAGTTCCAGTCGCGGAGTTGCTTGGTGGCGGTGCGCGCCCAGGCGGCGGTGTCGGCTGGCGCTTTGGGCGACGATTTGGCCTCCGGGGCGTAGCTCACGTTGTCCACGCCTTTGGAGAAAAAGACATTACCTTCGGGCGTCACCAGCCACCAGCGCCCGTTGATCTGTTGTGTGTGGAAGTAGCCGGTTTTTGCGCCCTTGAGTTGCGTCCAGCCGCCATAGGCATCGTAGGTGGGGTTGGCCGCAATTGCTGTTGTGGAGACCGCAATGAGTAGGATAAGAAACTGTTTGGGGATCATGAGCTCTCTTTGTCCTCAAGTCTAGCTTAACGGCAGGCTGGCCGCGCGCGCTGTTCGAAAAGCATTGCGCATCGGAAAGGAGCAAAGTCCTGCATTCTGTACTCTTCATTCTCACTGCCCCAGAGTGTGTGGCGCGTTCGGCATATAACAGCGCCGGGAGCGCTCCAACAACACCAGTACGGGATTGTGCGATAAAATAATCCGTTTTATGGATACGATCCAGTTTACCGGACTGCTGAACGACTGGCGTAACGGGCGCAAGGACGTGCTGGATGCCCTGACTCCGGTCGTCTATCAGGAACTCCACCGGATAGCCGCCGGTTTCCTCAGCCGGGAACGCAGCGGGCACACGCTTCAACCGACCGCCCTCATCAACGAAGCGTACCTCAAACTGGTGAAACACGACCAGCAGGAATGGCATAGCCGCGCGCACTTTTTCTCTGTCGCCTGCACTATCATGCGGCAGATCCTGGCCAGGTATGCGCGCGACAAACATGCGCAGAAGCGCGGCGGAGGCGGAGGGCGGGTCACGCTCGACGAAGCCATCGCCATGGCCCCGCAACGGGGCGAAGCCTTCCTCGCTCTGGACGAAGCTCTGAGCGAACTCGCAAGGATCGACGAACGCAAGGCGAAGCTGATCGAACTCAAATACTTCGGCGGCCTGAAGGGCGATGAGATTGCCGCAGTGCTGAACATCTCCATCCCGACCATTACACGGGATTGCCGTCAGGCAGAAGCGTGGCTCCAGGCCTATCTCACGCGGGCGAAATAAAAAGCAAAAAAATATTTCGCGGAGATGATCATTTCTACTTTCCTTTTGGGCCTTATATGGTGTCCGGCAAGAAACGCCGGCAACAAATCAAAACCAGGGGGAGTAAGACAATGACAATCAAAACGAATGTGAGAGCCGGCGGAACTGGAATCGGCAACCACAACCAGAGCCTGCGCGTGCGGAGCAACGTGAAGGCCGGCGGACTCAAGTTCAACCACAACCAAGGCGGTGTCGCGGTCAAGACGAACGTAAAGGCAGGAGGCCTCAGTATGAACCACAACCAGAGCCTGCGCGTGCGGAGCAACGTGAAGGCCGGCGGACTCAAGTTCAACCACAACCAAGGCGGTGTCGCGGTCAAGACGAACGTAAAG
>CAIRSA010000119.1 GCA_903881085.1 uncultured Acidobacteriia bacterium | reverse complement strand
AGGCCTGCCGGAATTCGCGAATATCCTGTGTTTGCTGCACAACCTGCAGTGCAGATGAGATCATATCTTCATCGGTTCTTCGTGGTCTTGCCATGAATCCAATGTAGCACCATTAGTCTCATCTTGATAGGGAATTAGAATCAGTGAGCAGCGGGATGACCTTTCCTCGCATAACTTCATCGAGATCCTCCAGAGTTTTGACATGGATGAAGTAGCTGTGGCCTATCTGGTGATCACGATCAAACAACCATGCAACACGCTGATTGATCCCCTTAAGCAGTTTTCCAAGGTGGATAACTCCAACCGTCCTGTCGAGAGGAGTGTAGTCGGGCATCATCTCTTCGAACTCGAAGCGTCTGCGGAGAGCCGTATCGAGCAGGGCGATCGAGCGGTCGGCGGTGTTCATGGTACCGATGAGATAAAGATTGTTGGGTACGCCAAAGGATTCTCTCGAATACGGCAGAATCACCTGGAGTTCGTTAACCTCGCCCAGTCGCTTGTCTGGTTCAAGAAGCGTGATAAGTTCTCCAAGAACCTTGGAGACGTTCGCCCGATTGATCTCGTCGATGATAAGAACAAAAGGCAGATTCGGCTCTTTTGCGGCCTTCTCGCAAATGGCACGAAAGATCCCCTTGCATGGTTCAAGGCGAAAACCTGATGACGCTTGGCTCTCACTGTTTGTAACAGGGCGAAGACCTTCGACAAACTCCTCGTATCCAAATGATTGATGGAAGGTGGTGAAGACGACTCGACCCGCGGTGACAAGCGCTTTGTATGCCGTCATGACTTTCTGGCGATCATCGTCGCGATCGCTTTGACCAGTGCCCTTGCAGATTTCCACTGCCTTTCGTGTCGTCGCCCACGTCTTTCCGGTCCCTGGGGGGCCGTACAGGATAAGATTCAGTGGACGTCTCGGCGGAGTTGGTTTGGGGTCAACGCCGGAGCCGATTTCATTATTCCCCTTTGTGCCGGTTTCCTTCGCACCGTAGTTAGTCACGACCCACAAGAAGCCCTGCACATCCCATAGGTCGAGGGGCTTCCATTCCCACTTGGCCAACTCTGCTTTGATGTTAAATGCTAACTCAAGAAAAGCCTTATATTCGTCGGCACTCATGATCGCCGACTTGAAGTAGGGGGATCCGGTTAGCTGCCTGGCAGCCCTTTGCATGAACCTTGTCTTGATGGTGATCGCCTTATCCGGCATCGCCAGGGCGAGCGCGGAAGTCACAAGTGTCCTCACCATGCCGAAAGCCGCTGCGCCTCCGAGACCGCTGCTCAGGATCGGATGAACGCGGTCTGCGGCGCGCGCGGCGACCACTTCGGGAGGCTCCTTTGACAGCAGCATCTCGCCCAATGCCAGTGATACTTCCTGCTTCGCGTTAGCGCCGCCCTTGGCAATAGCGTCGAATGCGCGCCATCCAACAAAATTCGCGGACTTTACGAGGTCGAAAAATTGGAGGCCGACGTTCTCCGGCTTGTTTCCATCGGTGGCATCGAGAATCTCTTTCGCTTTGAGAATGAGAGCGTCTTTGTATTTGCGCTCCTCATTGAAATAGAATCCATGCTTCTGTTGGAAATCTGTGAACTCGCCACAGCGCTTCCGAAAATCATCACGCATCTTCTCAAGTTCTTCGGACAGTGCCATAAGCGTTTCCTTTTAATAACCTCAATTCGCCGGGAGAAAGTCTCTACCGCGAAAAGAGGGTTTCCTAATATGACTACAATTTAGCAGAATCGGGGTTCAGGAGTTCTGTTCTTATCTCGCGCAGAGCCAGCTTTTATTTTCAATGAGGTTCGACCAGCAGAAATCGCCGGAAAACGGAGGCAGTCCCTGGTTGGCAGAGTCGTGCATTCCCATAGAATTTGCGGGCCACAGCTTAATCAGCGGAACTGCTTGGGTTGGCCAAATCACGCTACCAATTCCTGCAAAATGCGGGCCGGAGTGACGCCAACCAGGGATTCATTACGGCCTTCATACAAAAATGTATTGCGCCGATAGTCGATGCCGAGCAGATGTTGAAGCGTGGCGTGCACGTCGGCGTGGCCGGCCTTCGATTCTACCGCGGCATAGCCGAGATCGTCAGATGTTCCGAGATCGAAGCCTCGTTTCAACCCCGCGCCGGCCATCCACATGGAGAATCCATGCGGGTTGTGGTCGCCGCCCGGCTGCGCGCTGGCGGCTTCAATGGTGGGCAGGCGGCCGAACTCGCCCGACCACACTACCAGCGTATCCTTCAGCATGCCGCGCTGATCCAGATCCGTGAGCAGTGCGGACATGCCCTGATCGATGCGGTGGCACAGGCCGGGCAACTGCCCCTGGATGTTGCTGTGCGTATCCCAACCGCCTCCACCGTAAACCTGGACGAAGCGAACGCCGCTGGCGACAAGCCGGCGGGCCTGTAAACACAGGCGTCCGAAGCCACCGGAGCCAGGCTCATCGATGCCATAGAGCTTGCGCGTGGCCTCGCTCTCCGTGGAAAGATCGGCAACCTTCAACGCTTCCAGTTGCATGCGCGCGGCGAGTTCATAATTCGCGATGCGCGCTTCCAATTCCTGATCGAGTGGATGCTCACGTTTCTGTTCCCGGTTCAGTTGCTTCACCATATCGAGCAGGCGGGACTGGCGTTCTTCGGTCATGTTCTCAGGCCGTTTGATGTCGTAGATTGGCGCCTGTTGGTCGGCTTGCATCGAAGTGCCGGAGAACACCGGCGGCAACCACGCCGAGGAGTGTGCACGTGGGCCGATGGTTGCGCCATCGCCCATGGCAATGAAGGCGGGCAGATTCTGATTTTCGGTGCCGAGTGCGTAGCTGACCCACGAGCCCAACGCGGGAAAGCCCGTAAAGCCACGGCCGGTGACCAAGGTGAACTGCGCGGTGGAATGATCGATGCGGTCGGTTGTCATCGATCGCACGAACGCAACCTTGTCGACGACCTTTTGAAAATGGGGAAGTAGATCGGAGACTTCGCGGCCGCTTTGGCCGCACTTCTTGAACGCCCAGGGACTGGCCAGAATCTGCTGCGAACCATTCAACGCGCGCCCCTTGATTTCGAACGGCGCAGGTTGGCCATCGAACTTTTTCAAAAGCGGCTTGGGGTCGAACATGTCGATGGTGCTGGGGCCGCCGCCGATGTAGAGGTAGATGACGTTCTTCGCCCTGGCCGGGAAGTGCGGTTGGCGGGGCTTCAGGTCATAGAGCCGTGGGCGCTCCTGCTCCGCGCTCCAGGCCATGATGGAGCCCAGCGCCATGCCTCCAAAGCCTGTGGCGGCGGTGCGCAATGCCTCTCTGCGTGAAACTGGTCTGGTCATATTCAACCTCTAAAAACTGTACAGAAAATCGTTGGAGCCGAGCAGCGCTTGCAGGAAAACTCTAAGCCCTTCTTTCGGATCGCTCTCGGCAGCGACCGCGCTTTCCGCGATAGCACGTTCGCGCTCAGTGGGCGGCCGCGCATAGGCCGCTTCGAAGGCCAGCGCCAAAGCAGCGTGCACATTGCCACCGCTCTGTTCCCAGACTTGATCTGCAAACGCTTTGCTGGCGCGCATGGCAAGCGGACCGTTTAGAATCGCCAGCGCCTGCGAGGGCAACGCGGAACGAAAACGCTGCACTTGATTATCGGCGGTCATCGTTGGAGCATCGAAGGTATGAAGGAACGCGACGGGACGCGTGCGAATCTGGGCGAGGTAGATGGCGCGGCGGTTGGCGCCCTTCTCATCCTCAATCCACTGGCCATCGGGGCCGCGGCGCAATTGCACGGGTGGGCCGAACTGATCGAGCGATAGAAGACCGCTGATCTTTAGCATCGAGTCGCGAATCGTTTCCGCTTCGAGACGCAGCGGCGGTTTGCGCCACAGAAGTTTTGCCGATGGATCCTGATCCAGGCACTCAGAAATCTCATGCGACGACTGGCGATACACCTTCGACATCACGATTTCCTTAGTGAGGCGCTTCAAGTCCCAGCCCTGTTCCTGGAAGGTAACGGCAAGGTAGTCGAGCAGTTCAGGATGCGTAGGCGGTGTGCCTTGAAAGCCGAAATCTCCGACGGAGCGGACGATGCCTTCGCCAAAATGAAACTGCCAGATGCGGTTGACGAACGCGCGGGCAGTCAGCGGATTTTCGCGCGAGACCATCCATTGGGCCAACGCGAGGCGGCGTCCGGTGTGATGCCACTCCGGCTTTGGTTCAGGGAACGCAAATGGCTGGCGAGGGTTGTCGAACACCGCGGGGATGCCCGGTTGCACAGGCGAACCTGGGGAGAGGTAGTTTCCGCGCATTAAAACATAAGTGGGCGATGGTGTTTTGGAGACATCCCAGGCGGCTTCAATGTAATTGGGGTCGACCGCGGACTGTTTCTTGCGGCGATTGGCACGGCGGGTGGCGATATCCTGCTTCCATTCGGCGAGTTCAGGGAATCGCTTTTCCAGTTCCTGAATGCTGAGTGCACCGGGCTCTGCCGTGCGATCGACAACAAGATCGGGGTCGGCTTCGATGACGCGGCGAAGCTCCTGGCGGCGCTGCGGCGAGATATCGCCGCGAAGCTTCACCTCTTCGCGGAAGCGCTGATAGGAGGCTTCTAACAGATTCTGCAAGCGGCGTAGGGTCTTGGCCTCGCTACTGGTGACATCTTTGATCCAGGCCTCGCGTTGTGGAGGATCGACGTCGAGCACCATGCGGCTTGGCCAGGGTCCGAATGAGAGATTTGCGGCGAGCCAGTTTTCCGGGTCCCAGACAGGCTGATAGACGGCCATCAGTCTGTAGTAGTCGCGCTGCAGGATGGGATCGAATTTGTGATCGTGGCAGCGCGCGCAACCGATGGTGAGGCCAGTGACAGCGGAGATGCTGGTCTCCATCGCTTTATTCATCGCGTCGAAATACTTGTCGACTTCGTAGATGGTCTGGTTGTCGGTGATGTCGGCAGTCGTGCGGAGGAAGCCAGTCGCCGTGAGTGCTTCGCGCTGTGCATCGGTGGGCCGGGTGCCAGGTTGATAGTTGACCAGTTGATCGCCGGCCATTTGTTCAAGCAGAAAACGGTCGATTGGTTTATTCGAATTGAAGGCCTTGATGACGTAGTCGCGATACTTCCATAGTGTTTCGCGCTGTGTATCGCCGGCATCGCCGCGCGAATCGGAGTAGCCGGCGACGTCGAGCCAATGGCGTCCCCAATGTTCGCCGTAGGCGGGCGAGGCGAGCAGGCGATCAACCACCTTCTCATAGGCGTGGGGGGAAGTGTCGGCGAGGAACGCATTGACTTCGGCGGCTGACGGCGGCAGACCGGTGAGGCCAAGATAGACGCGGCGCAATTGCGTGCGCTGGCTGGCTTCTGGCTGCAGTTGCCAACCTTTTTGTTTTAACTTGGCGGAGATGAAGGCATCGATGGGCGATCCGTCGAAGGCAGGAGCCGGGGGTTTGACGGGCGTCCGGAAGGACCACCACTGGCGCGCTTTGTCTGAGATGCGGGCCGCCTCGCGCGCAAGTTGCGCTGCATCCAATTCTTCTTTGGGAAAGCGTCCGTGCTCGATGTAGGCTTTGATCAATTGCTTTTGGGGCGCTGACATCTTGCCGCCAAGCGGCATCTTGTCCATCTCAATCATCTTCCAGAGCAGGCTGCGGTCCGGCTTGCCGGGGGCGATCACAGGGCCGGAGGATCCGCCGGTCATCATGCCGGCGAAGGTGCTGAGATCGAGCCCGGCCATCTTCTGCTTGGGGCCATGACAGGAGATACAACTCTTTTCAAAGACGGGCAGTATTTCATCGCGGAACAGCGGATCGCGCTGCGCCAGCAGGGCCGGAGCGGCAAGCATCGCGACACTTATGCGCGCATACCAGGTCATAGTAGTAATGACCGATATTCTATAACAGTGGGAGCCGTTGCCGTAAAAGTACACGCTTTGAGATTGGACTATGGCCGGCTCTAAACCGTCCTCACTGCGAATGCCGTGCAAGCCACGCCATGCTTCAACCTAGAAAAAGCTGTTGGACTGGGATTGATGCAGCGATCTTCTGCATTTGCATTCGATTGCGGATGAAGGCGGCGTAACCCATTGGGTGAGTGGTTCATTGGAGCATTGCGTTGGAGGGCAATTGGGGTCAGAGAGCCCATTTTCGGCCGAAAACGGCCGAAAAAAGGTGTCAGACCCCAAATGCGACGCGTCGTTCTAATCAATGTAAGCGACTTGACGTTTAGTCACAGACCAGCAGTGTGGCCGCGGCCGGATGACGCCGGGCATGGTTACAGCCGATGGGTCTTGAGCAGCCAGTTCCGGAACATGGCGGTAAAGCCCAGCGCCTCAGGGTGCGTGGAGAGTTCCTCAAGACGGAATTTCATCTTGCGGCGCCAGTTGGGGTATTGCCATGTGCTGCCGGGCAGGTTCTGCTGCTCGGTCTCTTTGGTAAGGTCTTCCTGATTCAACACAAGCAGAGCCGATGGCGTGGAGGCAAGAAAACCAACCACGGCATTGTGCAGTTCGCCGGTCAGTTCGGGAATTTGCGAAGCATCGCGTGGATAGTGTGGCGGTAGCAGGCCGGTGAGATGCATCGCATCGAGCATCTTCTGCTTTTCAATGGCGCGGCTCGCCAACTGCCCGCGGTATGACTCATCGTCAGGCAGCAGGCCGGCATTGCGGCGCGCTTCGATGTCGCGGTTGGTCCAGAAGCCGGCCAGCGTAGGCAGGTCGTGCGTGGTCGAAGTAACCAGCGATTCCACTGGGTAATCCTTCGGCTGCTTGAACGCACCGCTGCCGTCTTTTTCGAAGTACAGCAGCTTGTAGCTGATAATCCCGAACTTGGCGAGCGTCTCGCGCACGTGCGGTTCCACGGTGCCCAGATCCTCGCCGATCACCAGCATCTTGCTGCGCACGCTTTCCAGCGCCAGGATTCGCAGCAGGTCTTGCGGCTTGTCCAGCACGTATGCGCCGCTGGTGGCTTCCATGCCATCGGGAATCCAATAGAGGCGGAAGAAGCGCATTACGTGATCGATGCGCAGTGCTCCGCCGTGCCGGGCATTGTTGCGGATCGAATCGCGAAACAACTGGTAGCCATCGGCCTGGTGTGCGGCCGTGTTCGGCGGGGGGAAGCTCCAGTCCTGGCCCTTGGGCGAAAAATCATCGGGCGGCGAGCCCACACGGCACCCGGCCGCATAAAACTTGCGATGCGCCCACAGGTCGCTGCCGCAGCGATCGGTGGCCAGCGCCAGGTCATGATACAAACCGATCCGCAAGCCGTGCTCGCGGGTGTAGCGTTGCGCCCGGCCGATCTGCAGGTCTACCTGCCATTGCAGATACTGATAAAACATCACTGACCGCCAATGTTTTTTCGCAAACGCCATGACCGCCGGCGATTCCGGATCGCGGTATTCTTCGGGCCAGTCCGGCCAGATCCACGTGGTTGGGTACTTCTTATGGACCGCCTCGTCCAGCGCGCAATAAATCGCGAACTGTTCCAGCAGCCGGCCCTGTTCCAATGTGTATTCGCGGAACTCCGTGGCGCGTTTCGTATTCTGCCGCATCTCGCCCAGAAAACGGCGGAACAGCAGCTTCATGAAGCGCAGCTTCAGCCGCGCGACGCGTTCATATTCCACATGTTCAGACGCGCGCAGTGCAGCCATTTCCTTGGCCACGGCTGTGCTCTTCAGAATCGCCGCCGCCCGTTCGTTGCCGGCGAAGTCTTCGCTGCGTTCCGGGTCCAGGTAGATGAAGTTGCGGTAGTAGGTGCAGGCCGGCAGATAGGGACTGGTGTTGTAAGGGGTTCGGTTGGCAATCGCGTGCAGCGGGTTCAGGGCGATAAACGAAGCTCCCAGCCCGCCGCCAACGCCATCGGGGCGCACCCAGTCGGTCAGCTTTTCGAGATCCGTAAAATCGCCGCAGCCCCAGTTGCGATTGGAGCGTAGCCCGTACAGGCTGATCGCCAGTCCAGCCGTCTTTCCGCCGTTTTCCAGCCACTCCGGATACCAGGCACGATCCGGGCAAACGATCAGGCGGGATTCGGCGGAAACGGAACTCGTCCCATTTTCCAGTCGCAGATGCAGCGTATGATAGCCGAGTTGATCGAACTCGAGCGGCATTTCAACGCGCAGGTAGGTTACGCCGCCGAAGACTGCCTTCTCCTTCGGCACAACACCCGCCAGCCGGAACCGGCCAACGGAGCGCGATTCGTTTTCAGCTGTGATCTCCCACGAGACAAGGCCATCGGCCAGCGTCGCCGGCACGCTCAGCGTCAAACTGGTAACCGGTCCGGTCAGGACCAGTGTAAGTGGAACCAGCCGGTTCCATTGCTCGAGCAGACGCTGCTCCATGCAAGCGTCGAGGGCCTGTTGGGAATCGACCGGGACGCCCATGGAGCCAAGAATGGCCTTGGCGATTTCAGGCGTGGTGTGGTGCTGTTTGCCGAAAATATCCCAGAAGGAAGGGACGACGCCCCACAGGGTAGCGGCCCGTTCCAGGGCATTTTCATAGGAGTCAGAGGGCTCAAAGCTCATGAGGTATTCTTATTAGTGTAGCGTGGTAGAGCGGCTGGCTGCCCGGTCTGCTCATCGCGCGCGGTTATGAGATACTGAAAGTGACGCATGGAAACCAAAGTTCTTCCGAATCCGCCTGCAGATCTTTTCACGAAGATCGACACCGAGCTTTATAACGAAACTCCCGACGGGATCGTGCTGACCACCGTCAGCGCCGCCATCAACTGGGGCCGCAAGAACTCCATTTGGCCGATGACATTCGGTCTGGCCTGCTGCGCCATTGAGATGATGGCGATGTCGGCGGCGCGGTTCGATATCTCGCGTTTCGGCGCCGAAGTGTTTCGTGGCTCGCCACGCCAGTCCGATCTGATGATCATCGCCGGTCGTGTGTCCAACAAAATGGCCCCCGTGATCCGCCAGCTGTATCAACAGATGCCGGAGCCGCGCTGGGTCATCAGCATGGGTGCCTGCGCCACCTCCACGGGCGTGTTCAATAACTATGCGCTGATCCCCGTGAACCAGGTGATTCCGGTAGACGTGTACGTGCCCGGCTGCCCGCCGCGGCCAGAACAGCTCATCTACGCCATTATGATGTTGCAGAAGAAGATTGAGAAGGACACCAAGTCCGTTCTCAGCGTATTGAACCTCGATTAATAAAATACTATAGTTCGTAAATAGTCCGCCGATAAGATTGTCAAAGAAAGTAATAAGGACCCAAAGGAGCAAGTTATGGCCTTAGGATCGGAACTGACAATCACGCGGCTCTTCTTTTCTTCCGTAAAAATCCGGCGTTCCACCACGGCCTGGGTGGCAATACCGGCGTGGTCTGT
>CAIRSA010000118.1 GCA_903881085.1 uncultured Acidobacteriia bacterium | reverse complement strand
GGACAGCCCGCACTGTCCGCCGGGGACAGTGCGGGCTGTCCCCGGCGTGGTGGCGGCGAAACACGCGTAACATCTAGAGTTGGAAGGTTTGGAATACGGTAAGATAGAAAGAATATGAAGCACTTGTTCCTTGTGTTGTTTGCCATAACCGGCACCTTGTTTTCCGCCGACATCGCGGTGATTGAGCAGATCGTCGCGAAGGTGAATAACGAAATCATCACCAAGAGTGAACTGGACCGCTCGCGCAAGAATATGGAGCTGGAAATGCGCTCCCGGAAGATTACCGACGAGAACATTAAGACGGCAATCAAGGAGCATGAGGCTGACTTTCTGCGCGACCGCATCGACCAGTTGCTGCTGGTGCAGAAGGGCAAGGAACTGAACCTCAACGTGGATCAGGAAGTGATCAAGTACATCGCCGAAATCCAGTTGAAGGGCAAAATCGCAGACGCCGATCAGTTTGCCGGGTGGGTGAAAGAACAGACCGGCATGACCTACGAAGACTTCAAGAGCGAGACGAAGAACAGCATGCTGACGCAGCGCGTGATCGGCCAGGAAGTGCGCAGCAAGGTGCTTATTTCGAAGGCTGAAATCACGAAATTCTACGAGGACAACAAAGCCAAGTTCGTGCGCGAAGAGCAGGTTTTTCTGCGCGAACTGCTGATATCGACGGACGGCAAAGACGCAGCCGGCATCGCCGCGGCGGAAAAGAAAGCGAAAGACCTGGTGGCCCGCGCGCGCAAGAATGAGCGCTTCCCTGAAATGGCACGTGACAACTCGGATTCGGATTCTTCGGCCAATGGCGGCGAACTGCCGCCTTACAAAAAGGGCGAAATGGCGAAGGAGTTGGAAGATCGGGTGTGGGACAAGGACCGCAATTACGTGACTGACCCCATCAAGATCAAGAACGGCTTCCTGATTCTGAAAGTGGAAGACCATCATAAGGCCGGACAGGCGGCGCGCGACGAAGTGGAGCAGGAAATTCAGGAGGCGCTGTTCGGACCGCGCTTTCAGCCGGAGTTACGCAAGTACCTCACCAAATTGCGCACCGATGCGTTCCTGGAAATCCGCGAAGGGTTTACCGATAGCGGCGCGGCTCCCGATAAGAGCACCAAGTGGACTGACCCGGCCCAACTGAAGCCTGAGACCACCACCAAGGCCGCGGTATTGGCCAAGCACCGCCGCAAGAAAGTATTGTGGGCCGTGCCGATTCCTGGTACGGACACCAACAGCACAAAAGAAGGCAAGAGCAAGTCCCGCTAATGAAATCGCCCTATGTGAACGGGCTGGAAGCCAACCAGCAAATCAGTGGCGTCTTTTTGGTTCAGCTAAAAGATGTACGCCAGAAAAAAACGGGCGAGCCTTACCTTTCGCTGATTCTGGCGGACAAGACCGGCGACATCGAAGCCAAGATGTGGGATAACGTCACCGACGTGATCGACACGTTCGGCAAAGACGACTTCCTGAAAGTAAAAGGCCTGACGCAGGTTTATCAGAACAAGCTCCAGCTTACGATCCACAAGCTGATGAAGGCCGATGATCGCGAAGTGGATCTGGCGGACTTCTTCCCGGCATCGAAGCGCAACGCGGATGAGATGATGGCCGAAGTGCGGGGCATCGTCAACGGATTCACCAATCCCCATTTGAAGGCATTGATGAACGCCTTCTTCGACGATGCAGAGATCGCGCGGGCCTATAAGCTGGCTCCCGCGGCAAAGACGATTCATCACGCGTGGCTGAGCGGGCTGATTGAACACGTGCTGTCGTTGTGTGCGCTGGCTAAGGTGACCGCGGCACACTATACGGGCATCGACACGGATTTATTGATGACCGGCGTCTTGCTGCACGACATCGGCAAGATTTACGAACTGACTTATCTTCGTAGCTTCGGCTACTCCGACGATGGGCAGTTGCTGGGCCACATCATCATCGCGCTGCGCATGCTTGACGAGAAGATTCGCCAGGTGCCGGACTTCCCGCGGAAGCTTCGCACGTTGGTTGAGCATATGATCGTCAGCCACCACGGCGAATTGGAATACGGATCGCCGAAAACTCCGCTGTTTTTGGAAGCGCTGTTGCTGCACCACCTGGACAACATGGACTCAAAAATGGAGGCCATGCGGTCGATGGTGGAACGCGACAAACAGATTGAAGGCAATTGGACCGGATGGAGCCAGGCGTTGGAACGGACGGCGTTGAAGAAAGAGAAGTACATGTCGGAGGCGCCGGCGCAACAACCGGCGGCAACGCAGCACGCGCCTTCACAACCGCCGGTTTCCAACTCGAAGCCAGCCCCCCGTAGCCAGAACTCCATTTTCGGCGATAAACTATCTAGTGCATTGAAAGGTTAACGTGCCGAAACCCAGAAAGCCTGGCGACATTCCTCCTCCGCTGGAGTTGCATTGTCTGCGTGTGCTCTGGGATATGAAAGAAGGCACGGTGAAAGATGTGCGATCGGCCATCGCGGGGAGCCGGCAATTGGCTTACACCACGGTGATGACCGTGCTTGACCGGCTGGTAAAGAAGGGCGGCCTGGAACGGCGCAAGAGTGGGCGATCGTTCACGTATGTGCCATTGCTGAGCCGGGAGGCGCTACGTAAGCTCGCGGTGCAGGAAGTGGTGGACTCATTCTTCGGCGGCTCGCATGACGCGCTAGCGGCCTATTTGAAGGACGGCAGTGCTGCGGAGCCGGTGTTTCCGGCGGCGCAGGTGGCGGTGGTTGCCGAGCCTGAGGATGACGACCGGTTGGATGCGGTGTTGTTGTAGGTTGAGATTTCTGGACAGGCGAATCCGCCTTCGCCAAGGCTTCGGCGGACAGGTCGCCTGTCCTACCCTTTCCTGCTCAGCGATTCCAGCATAGCCTTCTTCATGGCCTCGGCTTCGGGCGTGAACCACGGGTCAACCGGCGGTGCGAGGGCGAAACCTCCGGCCTCTTCGGAATGCCCAGTCGCTTTGCGGATCACGGCCTTCACTGCGGCGAAGGTCGGCGCCGGACTCGTGGAAACGCGGCGGGCCAGTTGGCGCGCACGCTCCAACACTTCGTCAGCCGGCGCAAGATCATCCACCAATCCAATTTCCAAGGCACGCGCGGATGCCACAGCTTCGCCCGATAGAATCATGTGATGGGCATGCTTCACGCCAACAACATCGGCACAGAGTTGGAAGATCGCCGGCGGAATCACAACGCCGATTTTGATCTCATTCACGGCGAAGCCGAATTCCCCGTCGGCCATCACACGGAAGTCACAGGCCAAGGCCAGTATCGCGCCACCAGCGAAATTGTGGCCGTTGATGGCGGCAATCACAGGCTTGGGGAAATGATGCAGACGGTTGATCAAGGCGCCGTAGTTGCGCAGGTGCTCAGCCATGCGCGGACGGTCGTAGAGGAACACCTCCTTCACATCGAATCCGGCGGAGAAAAAGCCGGCGCGGCTGCTGGCTAGAATCAGCGATCGGACCGCAGTATCTTTGCGCGCCATATCGGCCGCCAACAGCATCTCAGAAACCATTTCCAGATTCAGCGCGTTGACCTTTCCGCGCGCCATGGTCAGCACGGCTATGCCATCTTCAACCGTGTACTCGATATGTGAAAAGTCCGAACCCATGCATGCATTGTACTCTGGAATTTGTTACGCTCATCGGCAGACCATGTCGATTGACACCGCTCCCATACGGCCCGGCGAAGAGCTGGATCTGGCCGCGCTTGCCGCCTACCTTGACGGAAAACTCCCCGGCCCCGTTTCCAGTCTGGAAGTTGAGCAGTTTCCAGGCGGGCATTCCAACCTCACCTATATGCTACGCGTGGGTGGGATTGAATACGTTCTACGGCGCGCGCCACTGGGGCCGGTGGCTCCGAAAGCTCATGACATGGCGCGGGAGTTCCGCGTGTTGGACGCGGTGCATGCGCACTTTCCACCGGCGCCGCGCGTGCATCTGCTGTGCGAAGACCCCCGGGTGATCGGGGCTGTCTTTTATCTGATGGAGCGGAGGCGCGGCATTATTCTGCGTTCGTCGATCCCCGCCGAGTACGCAGGCTTCAGCGAGTGGGGCGCGCTCACCAGCATGGCGTACGTCGATTGCCTGGCGGCGCTGCATACTGTCGACATTCAGCGGCATCGGCTCGATAAACTGGGCAAGCCCGAAGGCTATCTGGAGCGGCAGGTGAGTGGCTGGTCAGAACGTTGGCGCCGCGCGCAGACCGAAGACAATCCTGCGATGGACGAAGTGATCGCCTACCTGGAAGAGCAGCTGCCTGTGGCCCGCCCGGCCACGCTGATCCACAACGACTACAAGCTCGATAACATCATGCTTGATCCGGCGAACCCCGGACGCATCGCGGCGGTGCTCGATTGGGAGATGGCGACAGTGGGCGATCCGCTTTCGGACGTTGGGCTGGCTCTCTGCTACTGGCTGCAGGCGGGCCGCCAGCCGGTGGGCGCACTGCCAGCGGCGGGCGGATGGTTTAGCCGCGAACAGATCCTCAACCGCTACGAAGCGATGACCCTGCGCGACCTGACAGGGATCGAGTGGTATGAGGTATTGGGTATATTTAAATTAGCGGTGATTGTGCAGCAAATCTACTATCGATACTTCAACGGACAGACGCGCGACGAGCGCTTCAAAGATTTTCATTTACGGGTGCGCGACCTGATCGATCAGGCCCGCCGGCGATTGGATTCCGCCCGTTGAGCGCCCTGTATTTATTGCGTCACGGGCAGGCCGGCACGCGTGACGATTACGACAAGCTCTCCGATCTGGGCCACACGCAAGCCGGGTTGCTGGGCCAGTACCTGACCAAACAAAACGTGCAATTCAGTGCACTGTTTTGCGGGGCTATGCGGCGGCAAAAAGAGACGGCGCAACACACCCTTGACGCGTTCGCCGCGGCAGGACTACCACTTCCCGAAGTAGTTACCGACGAGCGCTGGAATGAGTTCGACCTGAACCAGGTGTACGGCGAGATCGCCCCGCAACTGGCCGCGACGGACCACGAGTTTCGCGCTGAATATGAACAGATGATGGCCGCCTACTCAAACCCATCGGCGACGTTCCATCGCGAATCGACGATGCTTGACGTGAAGGTGTTCCGCGCATGGGTCCATGGCACGGTTCCGTTTGGAGGAGAATCGTGGCCGGCATTTTGCGGCCGCGTCACTTCCGCTTTGAACGATCTGCGCAAGTTCGCCGGTGTGGGCCATGTCGGCGTGTTCACATCGGCCACGCCCACGGCCATCAGCGTTGCCTACTCCATGGGGGTAACGGACATCCGCGCCGCACGCATGGCGGGGTTGAGCTACAACTCGTCGATATCGACGCTGCGTATTCACCCGGATGACTTCACGTTGTTCAGCTTCAACAGCACGCCTCACCTGCCTGAGCCCGCTTTGCGCAGTTTCAGATAAAGATCACTTTTTTCGCGGCTAGTGATCAATTTCCAGCCGGTTTTCCGCTTATCCCAATAGGCAGCCTTGTTGAACAGGGCAGCATGCGTGCTGAGTCGCGCATAGATGAAAGACATCGGAGGGAATCAAAGTACATGAAAAACATTATTTCTGCGCTGGCATTGGCCGGTTGCATGACAATCACCGCGTCAGCCGCTACCGTGACACTTACAGGAGCATTCAGTGGGGCGCTGGAAGCCACACCCAATGCATCGCCGGGCACGGGCACCGTAACCGTAATCGTGGACGACGTGTTAAACACAGCGAACGTGACTATGAATTACAGCGGCATGCTGACTGCGGGCCTGAATGCAGGGGTCTATTGCTGCCAGATTCCAGATTTAGGCGTAGTGCTGCCGAAGATAATCTTCCTTACCCCTTTCACAGTAGGGACGTCTGGCTCGGTGAGTGGAACCTACGGGACAACGCACGCCAATATTCTGAGCCTGGAAGGCGGAGGTGGCTACATCAATATCATTACCGATGGTTTCAGTGGCGGTGAAATTCGCGCCAACCTTGCGCCAGCTTCGACGCCGGAGCCGACCACATGCGCGATGATCGGACTTGGCCTCACAGCTCTGGGCCTCTTCAAGCGCCGTAAACAGTAATCCATTTTCTCGACCGCCCACTCGATCAGCGGCTGCCTTTGCAATACGGAGGGAGGCAGCCGCGATTTTTATCAGCGCACGGCTTTGCGGGCGATGGCTTTTTTGCGTTCTTCCTCGCTCAGACTACGATTGAACGTGGCCCCGTAGCCTGACTCCTCGTGATAAACATAGCCTTGCCAGGGATCCTGTCCGGCAATGCGCGGGTCGCCCGTCTGCTTCAGATAGCCTTCCAGCTTCGCCCACAGTTCCGTTTTCAGCTCCTTCTTTGACGGGTCCGCTGCGATGTTTTTCATCTGGTGCGGGTCGCTGGCCAGTTCATACAACTCCTCGGCCGGGCGTTTTCCGAAGGCCAGCGCATACTGGCGGGCGAATTTGCGCTGGTTCGCCGGGGCTGTCATGAAGTCCTTGGTAGGTCCGCCGTCTACATCGCCGTGGAAGGTCTTGTTTGACGAGACGAAATCAGGACCGCCGGTGGGCCAGCGGTCTGGCGCGAAGTTGCGGATGTAAAGGTGGGTGGCGGTGCGGATGGCGCGCATCGGATAGCC
Organism: uncultured Acidobacteriia bacterium; assembly: GCA_903881085.1. Taxonomy (GTDB): domain Bacteria; phylum Acidobacteriota; class Terriglobia; order Bryobacterales; family Bryobacteraceae; genus CAIRSA01. The sequence continues at coordinate 7,693 of CAIRSA010000118.1, read as the reverse complement.
CGCACCTTCCGGGCGGCACCAGGTGTGGCGCTCCATCGCCGTGTACGTACAATCGCGGCCTTCCTGCTTTTCGCCTTTGATCAGCGGGAGCAGGCTCTTGCCGGTGGTTCCTTGTGGAACCGGCAGACCGGCGGCTTCCAAGAACGTAGGCGCGAAATCCACATGGTTGACGAAAGCATCGGTCGATCCCCCGCCCTGCCGCTGCTTGCCCCAGCGGATAGCGAGCGGCATGTGCGTTCCGTAGTCGTAGAGGTTGGCTTTAGCGCGCGGGAACGGCATGCCGTTATCACTGGTGCAGACGATCAGTGTGTTATCCAACTCGCCCAGTTCTTCCAGCTTTTTCAACATACGTTCCAGGTGCGTATCGTAATAGTCGATCTCCGCGCAGTAGTCGATAATGTCGCCGCGGACTTCGTCGCTGTCGGGCAGGAAAGGCGGCACGTCGACATCGGCTAATTTCTTGCCGAAGCGCAGGCCGAGGCCTTCATCGTAGATGCGGTGCGGCTCCTGCGAGCCGAACCAGAAGAAGAACGGCGCGCCGGACTTGCGAGCAGTGAGAAAGTCTTCAAAGTTGGCGGCGTAGTCGTAGACGGAGATGCCCGGCGGCAGCCGCTCTTCGATGTGGCGGCGGTTAAACTCCTTGCCTACCGGGTGACGCTTCAAGCCGCCCGCCTGCCAGTTGCCTGGCGCCCAACTCTTACCAGTGAAGCCGACTTGATAGCCGGCGTCTTCCAGCAGATGAGTGAACAACGGCAGCGATGGCGGCACGGTTCCATAGAGCACACCCATTTCGCCGATCTGCCACATGTGGCGTCCGGTGAGGATGGCCCCGCGCGAAGGCGTGCACGAGGGCGAGGCGCAAAAGCTGTTGGTGAACAGCATGCCCTCGCGGGCGAGGCGATCGAAGGCCGGCGTCTTCACCAGCTTCGATCCGCCGATGCCGGTGTGCAGCCACGATTGATCGTCGGCAAGTACGAAAAGGATGTTTGTGCGCTTGGCGGGCGCGGCGGCGGGCTTGCGGCAGGCGCCGAGCATACCGGCGAATGTGGCGGCGAGCATCTCGCGGCGGCGCATCGAATGATTGGAGTTCAGCAATTGCATGTGTGCGATTCCGATTTTACTGCAACTTGACAGCCGGGCTGTTGGAGTTAGAAACTGCAAGAGCCATGTTTTTGCAAACCCTTGCCGCGTTTACGCTGCTTTCGATGTCCCTTTCCGCCGCTAAGAAACCAACGGCCGGAACTCCAGAAACCCTGATCGAGAATTACAATATTCCACTGTGGCCGGAAGGCAAAGTGCCCATGGCGCAGGGCAACGGACCGCTTGATAAGCCGTTCCTCACCGTGTTCCCTGCCACGGCAGGAAAGCATGAAGGCTGCTCGGTGATCATCGCGCCTGGCGGCTCGAACATCATGCTGATGTACGGCGGCGAAGGCGTGGAAGTAGCCGAGCGCTATAACGACTGGGGCTGCACGGCGTTTGTGCTGACCTATCGTTTGTCGCCGCGCTACAACGAAACAGCGCGAGTGCTGGACGCGACTCGTGCGATTCAAGTGGTGCGCTCGCGTGCAGCGGAGTTTAAGATTGACCCCGCGCGCATCGGCTTCGCGGGCTTTTCGGCGGGCGGCAGTCTGGCGCGCGCGGTGCCTGCGGGCTCGAAGCCGGGCGACAAATCAGCGGCCGATCCTGTAGAGCGCGTAAGTTCCAAGCCTGACTATCTGGTGTTGGTGTACGGCCCGGGCCGTGCGCCGAAGGGTGAGGACCTGGCGGCGTTTCCGCCGGTGTTTCTGCTCGCCGCCGCGTGGGACAAGGGCGCGGCGAATGGTTCAGCGCAGTTGTTTCTCGATCTGAACAAGGCCGGCGCCGTTGCCGAGTTGCATCTTTACCAGAAGGGCCGGCATGGCTTCGGCGCCTCATATGCGAGTCCTGATTTTTCGCCATGGATGGATGAGTTGAAGCACTTCCTGGTGCAGGGCAATCTGATGAAGGAGATGAAGTAGTGATCAGCCTTCTGCTCACACTGGCGGCCTTTGCCGCATCTCCGAAAGTAGTGAACGACGGCTACGGCGATTTCCTGCTGGTGCCCGCCGGGCCGTTCAAGATGGGCGATAACTTCGGCGACGGCGAGGCGCGCGAGCGGCCTGTGCACACCGTGGAACTGGACGCCTTCTACATCGGCAAGTTCGAGGTGACCAACGGAGACTGGCGCAAGTTCCGCGACGACGCGGGGTACGACGATCCGAAGTTTTGGACCAATGGACATGTGGTGCCGAAAGATCAGGTGCCGTATTGGACGCAGGCCAATAATCATGGCGGTGGTACGCCCGATTCGGACAAGTATCCGGTGCTCGGCGTGAATTGGGATTCAGCCACCGCCTATTGCAACTGGCTGAGCGCGAAGACGGGCAAGAAGTATCGTCTGCCGACGGAGGCCGAATGGGAGAAGGCTGCGCGCGGAACCGATCAACGCAAGTTTCCGTGGGGGAATAACATCGATCACTCCTATGCTAACTATGTCGGTTCGCAGAAGTTCGATACGGGGCAGTTAGTGGGTTTCTACGATGGGTCGAAACACGGCGACTTGCAGACGCATGATGACTCCTCTCCATACGGTGCGCATGACATGGCGGGCAATGTGATGGAGTGGTGCCAGGATTGGTATAGCCGCAATTACTACGCGGTTTCGCCGGTAAAGAATCCGAAGGGGCCAGAGAAGGGCGCATACAAAGTGCTGCGCGGAGGCACGTTCTTCATGGATGCGCTGGAGGTGCGGAGTTATGCGCGTAGCGAGGCTTGGCCGTCCGTGCAGTCGCATCGGATGATTGGATTCCGGGCGGCACGCGAGCCGTAGGAGGGAGAGATGGACAGGCGAATCGCCTGTCCTACCCTTTCTAGTTTAGTTCCCAGGCGTGAACGTATTTGAACGAAGCCGACTGGCCAGCCACGGGCAAGCCGATGTCGAGCTTTTCGCCGCCCAAATCCGGATGATCGCCGCTGGCTTCGTGGTCAGCGCCGATGCTGGCTGAGAAGCGCGTGCCGTTCAATTCCACTTTCAGCGTGTACCATTTGCCGGCCTCGAAAGTCATGGCGTGTTTGGCAATGGTAGCTGGCTTCACTTCGCTTTTAGCATTGGGCTTGTCGCGGCGCAGGACGAAGCCCTTTTGATCGATGGAGACGCGGCAGAGGTGACCCGCTTTGTCGTTGATGCTCAGGTGAATGGTTTTGGCGCCGTTCAACTGGAATGGGATTTCGAATGCCGCATTCTTAAATTTGAGCGGGCGTCGGATCACGGCGGCGTGCTTGTCATCGGCAACTTCCGTTCCGGTCAAAGCACCGTCAACGATTTTCCACGTTCCCTTCAGAGCCTTCCACGGCTTCGGCAATTCCGAGCCATTGAAATCGTCGCTCATCAGTGCTTTTCCGCGGCTGCCTTCGGCCGCGAAGCCACACAGCACAAGTGCCGCACCAAGCAACATTGAAACTACAATACGCACGCGCGTTCTCCTTTAGATCTTCTGTTTAGCCGCCAGCAGATCGGCGAGCAGCGCATTGTTGGAGCCAGCCCCCAACAAAGTCAATCGCGCGTCGCTGGACAGAATTTTCTGTGTTTCAAGAATATCAAACAAAGCCTTGGCCACGGCGGGGTCGCGGCAGACCTCTTTCAGCGCCTGTCCCAGCGTGTTGGGGCGGATGGCTGAGGCCTTGGCGAATTCGATAGAGGCTTCGCGCTCGGCCGAACTTGTGATGACACTCACCTGATTGGCGCCTGCCTGACGGATGGCAGAAGTGACCTGGCGCAGGCGGTTCACCACCTTCTCTTCGATCTGGCGGATCATGCCCACGTCGCGAAAATGCACTTTGCGGATATAGACGGAGCCAAGCTTGTAGCCCCACTCCTTCGATTGGCCGGAGACTTCCGAGCGCACCAGTTGGCTCATGGTGTGGCGCGTGCCCAACATCTCGGCAAGCGGCATGTTGCTCAGGCAGCGAACCGTGACGTTGCTGACGTTGGCCCGCAACGAGCCGCGCGGGTCAGTGTTCTTGAACAGGTAGGCCACGGGATCGCTGATCCACATCTCGTACCAGATGCCGATGCCCATGGGTGCGCCCTCTTCGGAGTTGACGGCTTCGCTGCGGCGATACTCCTGATCGAGGCGCATGTCGAGTGTGTAGCAGTTGCCGAGCCAGTTGACGATGAAGGCCGCGGGGCCGAGCGTGGAGGGCAGAAAGTGCAGACCGGGGGAATCAATGATGCCTAACACTTTGCCGAACAGAACATAGACGCGGCAGGTGCGTTCCTCAACGATGGCGTAGATGCCGAAGACGCGCACAAACATCAGGAAAACCGGCACCATGATGAACATGGCGAGGGAGGTCACCACCGCTGTTACGAACACTTCTCCGATCATTGCTTCACCTCCAGGTAAACGTCTTTGGCCTTTTCATACAGGCGCAGACGCACATTGCGCAGATAGGCTTCGAGGATGGTGGGGCTGGCCTGCTGCAAATCGCTGAGTTCGGCGGCGAGGCGCTTCAAGGGCTCGACCTCAGCTTGCGCCTTCAGCGTTTCGATTTCCACGGCGCGCTTGGATTGCACGATTTTCTGGTCGGCTCCGGCCTGCGCGAGGCTGATATCGCTGGAGACCTGATTGTGCGCGGTGTTGATGGCGGCGAGTGCGGACTCAACCTCGGGCGGCGGGTCGATCCCGGTGATGAGTGAAGCATCGAGCACTACACCATAGCGTGCCTGGGCGGATTTGCACTCCTGGTCCATATATTCGTTGAGGTCGCGCAGATTCTTGCGCAAATCGTTGATGGAGACGCCGGTCATTTCGGCGCTCACGGCGGCCGCCGGGTCGGTGGGGGCTTGCTTGGCTTCGAAGTTGGCGATTCGCTGGCGCAGCACGGAAACAAAGTACCCCATCACGTGCACGATGGGCTTTTTAATACCGAACAGGAAGGCGTAGAGATTGGCTTCGCTGACGCGATAGCGGATCTGGCCGGTGAGGCCGGTGTTGAGTTGATCTTTGGTGACGGCGTCAAGCACCGTGCCGCCAGCGTTGGCATGGGGGTCTTCGAGGTCCATCGCCATGTTCATGGTGTTGGTGGCGATGGTGACCTTGTAGATGCGCTCCCAGGGCATCTTAAAATAGGGGCCGCCAGGCGGGATGACGCGCACCTGCGGATAAATGTAGCGCTCTTTTTCCTCTTCACGCAGATGCGCGGCGATGGGATCGTCCAGGGTGGTTGCAGCGCCGGGCACGCGTTCGGCCCGGCCGAAAATTGTTTTCACTGCGCGTTGGTTTTGATCGACTGTGTAGATGCCAAACAGGACAACGCGGACAAGGAACCAGAGAAAGGCTCCGATCAGTATTCCCAATAATGTAGCCATAGTCCTCCGAGTGCAGAATAGCGCATCGGAGGGGGCGGTTGGGCTACCCTACTTCAGGATCTTGTACAGGTTCGAATAATCGTCGGTCCAGGTTCGGAAGCCGGCGGTGGGGAAGATCTCAAAGCCTTGTTCAAACAGGCGCGGGCGCGTATCGCGCAGCGATTTATCGACCACCAGAACCCAGGTGGAACCGAAGCACTGCGGCTCTTCATCTGTCTCATCGCGCTCGTAAAGCAGAGAGACTTTGCCCAGTTCGGAAGCCGCGGCGGTGACGACGGGCTTCAGGTCCAGGTAGCGATTCGAGATGTGCACAGCCAGAATTCCGTGCGGCTTCAGGTGGCGGAAGAAGAGCTGAAACGATTCGCGCGTCAACAGGTGAACAGGTATGGAGTCACCGGAGAACGCGTCGACGCCGAGCACGTCGAAGCCTTGAGTCGGTTCCCGTTCAAGCGAAAGCCGTGCGTCGCCCATGGCGACATCCACCTTGGCCCCGTTTGCGCGGGCGTCTGCCAGGTATGTGAAGTCCGTACTGGCGATCTGGAGCACAATGGGATTGATTTCGTAGATGCGGACGGAGTCGCCTGCACGACCGTAGCTGGCCAGTGTGCCTGTGCCGAGACCGATGACACCGATGCGCTGGGGAACACCTTCGTCGCGCGAAAGGACGGCCTCGCCGACACCCGATGAGGGGCAATAGTATGTGGTCGCTTTGCGGCGGCCTTCCTGCGTGGTGACCTGCGTGCCATGGTTGATGACGCCATGCATCAGCTTCTTCACGTCGTCTTCCTCTTCAATGCGCAGCTGGCCATAGAAGTTGCGCGCCACTTTGACGTAGCCTTTCATCAGGTCGCGCTGCACAACGCCGAGGAACGCAAGGTAGCCGCCGAGGATCACCAGCATCGCTGTACCCCAGATGCGCTGCTTCTTTTCGTCCTTGGGCATGAGCACCGTGACGATCAGACAGGCGGTGACACCGAGGCCGATCTGGAATTCGTAGTAAGCGTTGAACAGGTTGGGCGCGATGAGTCCGACAAACAATCCGCCGACTGCGCCGCCCACTGACAGCATCACGTAGAACAGCGTGAGGTGGCGGGGATGCGGCTTCAAGCGCACCAACTCGCCGTGGCACACCATGGCGATGATAAAAAACGAGGCGATGAAGACGCCGACGTTTTGCTTCATGGTGAGTTCGTAGCCACCTGGCAGATTGGCCATGGGCCAGAGCAGGAAGGCCATGCCGCCGAGCGCCGGCAAGGAAAGGAGGAGATAGATTGGACGCCAGTAAAACCGCGTCGATTCGAAGCAGAGGATGAAGGTCAGCAGGTACAGCACCAGCGGGATGATCCACAGAAACGGGATGGATGCTACATCCTGCGTGAGGTGCGTCGTTACTGTTAAAAGTAGGATCGACGGGCAGGCCGCAAGGCCCATCCACAGCATGAGCGATTGGAAGCTGGGCGGCGCATCGTCCTCGTCTTGACCGGCCGTTGAAACGGCATCGGTGTCGTTGCGAGAGAACCATGCCGACACAGCGCAGACCAACGCAAACGCAGCAAAGCCGATAGACCAGACTATGGCCTGAATGCGGTTCGGAAAGTTCGGTTCCACCAGCGGCGGGTAACTGACCAAAGCCAGGAATGACGCGAAATTGGAGAGGGCAAACAGGCGGTATGGAATCGCACCGCTGTTGGCACGCGAGAACCACGCTTGCAGCAATGGGCTTGTTGTTGAGAGCAGAAAGTAGGGCAGGCCGATGGTTGTGGCCAGCAAACCGAGGATGCGGAACGTGGGGTTCTCACCGCCGAGCGGCTTCCAGGCTATGTTCGGAATAATCGGCAAGAGGGCGATGCTGACCACGAGAAGGCCGATGTGGACGACGGCCTGGCGGCGTCCATCGAGCTTCTTGATGAGCACGTGGGCGTAGGCGTAGCCGGCAAGCAGCGTGGCCTGGAAGAAGAGCATGCAAGTGCTCCACACGGCCGAGGAGCCGCCGAACCACGGCAGAATGGTCTTGGCGATGATCGGCTGAACTTGGAAGAGCAAGAAGGCCGATAGGAATATGGTGATGGCGTATAGAAAAGTCAAACTATCGATTATAACGAATGTGGGGGGACATGGCGTACATCGGTTTTGGTGAAATCATCGCCTATGAACAGTAGCGGGGAATCCAGTGGTCTGGCCAAGGCATGGTTGAACGCCGATGTATCAGCCGGGAAAGAGCAGTTGAACTCCACTGGAAAAGCTATCTTATATGATTTGGCATCGGTTGCATGCAACTTGCTCGTCACCTGCTGGGTGACT
>CAIRSA010000117.1 GCA_903881085.1 uncultured Acidobacteriia bacterium | reverse complement strand
TTGCTTGTGTGTTAAGAGGTGATACTCCTCATTTTGATTATGTTTGCAAAGCTGTTACCGATGGAATAGTGCAGTTAAATTTAAGTTTGCCAGTGCCAACCATATTTGGGGTACTTACGGTAGACAATCAACAGCAAATAGATGAAAGAACAGGGGGTAAACAAGGTAATAAAGGGGCCGAAGCCGCAATTGCTGCACTACATATGATTGCCTTAAATCGTTCATTTAAAAGAAATAATTAATTGTATTGGAACAATTGGATTCACGCCTCGACGGATCCCGCCGCGGCGCTGGAAGACCCTGTTCGCCGATAATCCGCTGCGCTCCGATCTGCACAACTTCCCGTGCTGAACCAGAACGCCGCGTAGTTACCGGTTACTTTGCAGGCACCGGCTCCAATTACTTTTGCCTAACGCGAAATTGAGCAAAATCTGTAGAATTGCCGTCAGCAGTTGCTTGGTCCAAGAAATTGGAGGGTTCAGTGTAATAGAATATCTTGTTCGGGCACTTGCTGGGGTTATCGTATTGATCCATTATCGAGGAGGCTCCGGCCGGCGGAGTGCGATAACTGCAATTGGCTTTCGGAGGACGGGTTTTTTACCCTTCGATATGTAAAGTTATTTGCGAGCACACGTCGGCGTCCGCTCCTAACAAAAAAGAATTCAGCGAATTACCATCCGGAGTTGATTCATATGTCGTACGGAGGCGAAATAGGCAGACGGCTGCCCGAGATCGAAAAAGCTGCGCGCATGGCTGGTGCCCAAAACCGTCCGCCAACGAACGAGACCTCACCCGACGAGACAGAAGCGTCTATTGCCAAAGATGCGACGCAATACATCACTGAAGCCACGATCGTTTTCGACCGGGCGGCGGCTGACGCGCAGCGGCAGGCGCAGGAAAGTATTCAGGGTGGTGTGGTGCTTGAGGCAAACCTCGGGCCGCTGTTACATAACGAAAGCGCGGCGGCGCTTGCTCAGCAGCTACTTGCCGCCCAGCACGGTGAGTTGGTGCGGCTGAAAGCCGCAGAGCTGCGCGTACTGGCGTCCCTAAATGGCTTCAAGAAAGAGCATCGGATTGAGCGCGAACCGATTTACCCCCCTGACCAACTGCACCACTACGCCCTGATTTTTCTCCTTGCCGTTGGCGAAGTCGTTTTAAACGCTGTCTTCTTTCAAAACGATGCAGGCCTAGTCGGTGGCGCCATGGTCGCTCTGGGCGTTTCGGTAGTGAATGTCGGCGGGGCACTCTTGTTGGGTCACTTTTTCACATACAAGAACCACGCATCTCCACCATGGCGGTCTTTCGGCTGGGCGATGATGGTGATATTCGTTGTATGGACGATCTTTGTAAACGGCGTAACGTCCGCGTTTCGTCACTACTACGGTCTCTTAGACGACCCGTCGGCGGCGGCCACGGGGGCAGCGTTCATCGACGCCTCGCGGGATGCTGTCAGTATCTTCACGCTGAACTCCCCCTTTCGCGACTTCATGAGCTTTATCCTGTTCTTCGTCGGATGCGGGCTCGCGGCTTTTGCGTTCAACAAAGGCTATCGCGCTGACGATGTCTACCCGGGTTATGGGCCGAAGCACCGGATTTGGCAGAAGGCCTATGACGCCTGGGAGCCGCGTGTTCAGGCCATTCGCAGTGAGCTGCACGCCGCGTTGGGAAAAGCCAGAAGCGACCTTCTGGCCGCGCGCTCGACGTTACTGAGTAACGCCTCACGCCTGTCGCAAACGAGATCGACGCTGACAATCGCGACGACATCCTGCGCGGCAGAAATTAGCCAAATCGTTGCCGACTTTCGGCATTTGCGCGGCGCCTACCGAAAAGTAAACACGACGGTGAGAGCTATTCCCGCGCCAGCGTACTTTGCCGAGGATTCGCTGCCGTTTGTGACGATACATGATGGCCAGCGTGCTGTAGCGCTCGTGACGGTGGATGCGGCGGAGGCCGAGTACCAGCGAATGAAGGCGACCTACTTGGACCGGATCGCCGAGAAGATCGCTCATCTTGCGATCGAAGCCGCCGAAGTGGAAGCCAAGGTGATGAAACCCTTCCTGCGCGACGTCATCTTGGGCGCCGAAGAGGAAATCGGAAGGGGAGTGCATGTGACGCCTACCGCGGCGACGGCGATGCGCTAATGCTAGCGGACAAGCGTTGTCAGGCTTATGCGATGTTCGCAGTCGGAGCGGTGGTGCTGCTTGTCATAGGCGTTGCCGACTACTACCTAAGCCACCGTCCAAAGCCAGGCGATGATGGCTGTCTCGGCGAATTTGCGCGCAGTACAGTTGTTATCCTCGACCGTACGGAAGCCATGACGGGGCAGACGCAGGATGAGATCTATCGGCGGATCCAGCGTGCCATTGGCGACGAAGGCGTTGTGAGAACTGGCGATATGGTCGCCGTGTTCACGATCGATGACCTCACACGTAAGCAGTTCAAGCCGATCTTCAGTCATTGCAAGCCACGCGCAAGCGGAAGCGAGCTGACCGAGAGCCCGAGAGCGATCGCAACCCGCAAGAAACGCGACTTTGATGAGCCGTTGCGAAAGGTGCTCAACGAGCCTGTCGGCGAGGCTGCAGAATCTAGAATCGCCGAAGCGCTAATCGATTTGTCGCGGACGCACTATTTGCGGGCACCGGACGGCGTGAAGCTCCTAGTCTATTCCGACCTGCTACAGAACAGCACGTCGCTCTCAATGTACCACTGCACCAGCACCGCGCAGGCGATCGTAGGCTTTAAGGCAGGCCAGCAAGGCGCAGTCCAGCGGCCGACATTCGAAAAGGTAAGCATCGTCCTCAACGTCGTCCCAAGACCCGGCTTATCGGGCACCACCGTGGCGTGTCGGGACGGTTTCTGGAACTGGTTCTTCGGCGACAGTAGGGGATCGGTGGATCAGGATGCTCTGCCTTGATGAACGCGCCGAATCCAGTCGGACACGTTGGGAACGCCTTCTGGCTGGCGATGGGCGCCGCCCTCGTCGGCATCGGGCTGGCGACCTTCGCGTTCCCGGACGCAACACTGTCAACGAGCCTTCTCTTGTTGGTTGGCGGTGGCTTCAGTCCTCTAGTCCTCTACCATATCTATCTGGGCGTCAAGCTTCGCAGCGTGTCGCTTCCGCAGGCGACCGTCGACACCGTTTATTACCTCGGATTTTTGATCACCATCACCACCCTCGCAGCGACCGTTGCGAGGGCGGGGTTCAGCGGAGTCGAAAAATTTGCGGACCCGGCGCAATTCCAGCGTCTGGCGATCATTTTCGGACTCGGCCTACTCTCGACCGGATATGCGCTGTTTGGTCGTATCCAGTTGATGATGCAGGCGGAAAGGATCGAGAGCGAGGATCTCGGCGATAAGGTGGATCGCTACGCGTTCGAGGCCGAACGCGTTCTTGAGACGCTGCGCAAATCAGCATTTGAATTCGACGCATTCTGCACGCTCCTACGCACGACGGCTCAGAGCGCAATTGATGAGGCAGCCGAGAATTCTTCGTCTGCCATCCTCGCGATTTCGAAAACCGCCCATACTGAGCTTGCAACCTCTACGCGGGACATCACAGCGGCGATCCGCGAATTCAAGGACGACCTCCGTTCACTGGCTCCGGTGGAGGAAATCGCGCAGTTCAATGACGCAATTAAGTCACTGAGTTCAAAGTTGCGCGGCTTGAACCTTAGGATCGAAAAAGCCACCGAGAGTGCCGAAGGTATTGAGATGAGCTTTGGGAAGCTCAAGCACGCCCTTGCATCCACTGCTGGCGAAATGGAGGGTATGACTGGAAAAATTGGCAAAATCGTCGAGTTCTCCATTCCCTTGGCCGATCTGCGAGGGACGACAGCCGCCCTCGGCAGCCAGCTCCGCGCCTTTTCGAGGGAGGTCAAGGATTGCGAGACGAGCATCTCGCAGCTGAAGCAAAACCTCGAGCGTGAGCTTGAAGGACACCTTGAGGTGATCGAACGTACCCGGGCATCGGCAGATGCGCTACGAGACGCATCCCGGGCGACGACCGACGTGATCGCTGCTGAAATAGAGCGACGGCAAGCGCTGGTGAGCTCGTTGCAGGTTCAAGAGGCCTCCGCATCGGCCGCTACAGATGTATTGCGCGATGCGTCCCGCACGTGGATCGAATCCATGGCCTCCGAAACGGAAAGGAGGCGATCACTCATCGCGACATTGCACACGCAAGAGGAGATCCTTACTGCGGAGACCGGCCGGCTGTCCGGAGTAGTTCGAGCGGTAGAACAAGATGTGTTTCGTTCCAGCCAGGAGCTGCGCGGCAACGCAGAGAGACTCTCGGAGGCTGGATCTGTGGCAAAGCAGTCGCTCCTAAAGCTGGGTGCGCAAGCGGCGGCGATGAGGACAGAGTTGGAAAGCCGTTCACCGCCGCAGGCGAACGATAAATTTGAGCCTAGCTGATAGACGGCGCACGACGCGATGCGTAATAAAGAGACCGTGTTCTGGTTGACGTTAATCGACTTCCTCACCCAGTTGATCTTTTTCGGTCTCTTCTTTGGCGCGACCTACCTTGCCGCGCAGGCAGTTCTGGAACGTAAGGAGCAGCAAAAGGTAGCGGAGGCTCAGGCAAGCAGGACGCTGCACAAGGCTCGAAAGCGTACACAGGAGGTGGCACAAGGCTCAGGCGTTTCAGACATCGTGAATCTCACCGACGAGATGACGAGGCTCGTTCCAGCGGATAGATTGCCGAGGTTCGTGGAAGAGCTCCGCCGATCGGGCCCCGAAAAGATGATCAACGCGACAGATCAACTACAGCAGCTACGAAAAGGCCTGGGCCCACCGCCATGTATACCGGGGCCCAACGGGGTTGGATATCGGCCCACGGCGCGTATTCGTGCATCAGACGAAAAGATTGAGTTCGTGGCGGAAACTCCGGAATTGGATGCCGTACTAACGGAACTCGGATTGCAGTTTGGGCAGATAAGCTCACTTCCGCCGGACGAATTTCTAAAGCGGTTCGGATCGCTACGCAGCCTCCACAAGGATTGTGTGTATTACATCGATGTTGACGATAGATTCACCTTGGCCATTACTCAGAAGGCGATCGAAGCGGGGTTCAATTTCGGGGCGAGACGGTGATTTAAAAGTACCCCCATCCCCGAAGTACAGGATTCAACACACGCAGCCGATCCGCGAGCGTCTCGGTAATCGTGCGCCGATCAAAGATGCGTTCGATGGTGTTTCGCAGGCGTTGCGAGCTATCCTTCGGGATCAACAGCCGCGGCGTCAAGTGACGACGCAACGGATGCCTGCGTACGCGCGGGTGCCTATTGCAGTTCGTCATTTCAACCTCGACGAGGTTCGCTGCGAAATTACCGACTCAACTCGATTTGAGCCGAGAGAGTTCAATGCCGGCCTTCTCATACTCCCGTCCCGACATGCCGCAGTAGATGAGTTGGTCGCCTGCCCAAATTGCGTAGACGCCGGCTGCAACGGCGGCGATGTCGTTGTTCGGCCAGTCTGAAAATCGATATCGCTTAGAGAATTGCGGAGACGGCGCAGGCATGCCGATTACACCGTTCTGCGAAAGTTTGCAGGCAGAAACGGGTCTGGTCCATCTGCCGCCGGAGCCCACTGATGCAAAAGCGTATTCAAAGCTCGCTGATACACATTATTGAGAAAGATATGTCGATCCTGAACTGTGGTTCCCGTCTGTTGCATTAATGTTTCGCGCAGTGGATGGTGACTGGCGATTAGGTATTCGTTCCGGGTGCCCCCTGCGTCAAGCTATCTGTCGCCTCAAGTTTCCCGCTCTTGGCTGAGGGGGAACGAGGATGATGCCGATGAACAAGCGTAGATATTCGAAGGATTTCAGAGAGCAGGCGCTGAGCAAAGTCTATAGTCGCCCGGACG
>CAIRSA010000116.1 GCA_903881085.1 uncultured Acidobacteriia bacterium | reverse complement strand
TCCAAAAATTCAGCACTGGGCGCATCTCGCCGCGAAGTTATCCACACCAGTGGCACTTTTTTACACGAATCTTCTCGCCACACCTTAAACGCCGGCGACAAATTCCGTCTTGGCTTCCTCATGAATCTCGTACCTCCCGTTGATTACCCGGTCAGCCAAAATCCACCTTATACCCGTGTCTTAAATTCCGAAACCACCTCTCTTTGAACCAATCGGGATGAATCAACATGGCAATTGGCAGAACACCCCATATGCGCGCCACCGATCCTCTGGAACCAACTGCGGATGATTGGTTGGGCTGGACTTTCACCGAAGATCGCGCCATCTTCAACCCGGCCGTCGGATTTGCCAAGGAATGGGACGCCATGCGCGAACCCTTTGTTGTGGTCAACATTGAGACCACCGGCCTGGAGCCCGAATCTTCCGAAATAATCGAGATTGCGGCCTTGCTGGTCGATCCGAGCGGGACGGTATGGTCAGAGTTCTCCCGACTGGTTAAGGTTGCCAGCCCAGTTCCGGATGACGTCTTGAAACTGATCGGCATTACGCAGGAACAGATGGCTCTGGAGGGGCTACCGCTTGCCCGAGTGATGAAGGAATATCTGGCATTTGTTGCGTTGCGACCGGTCTTTCTTCAAAACGCGACGGTCGATTTACCTTTCCTCAGAAAAGCTGCGGAAAGCATCGATCAGACGTTCGACGACTCAGTCTGTGACATTGATTACATGGCGTTGATGATCTGGACCGAGGTCCAAGGCAGAGGTTTCCGTGCGTTGGCAGCGCATGTCGGCGCACCGCAGACGCGACCCCGATCCATTGATGATGCCAAAGCAGCGCTGACCGTTCTGCTCGCGGCTCGCGAAGCAGCGTTCAGGCAGAAATGGGATTAAGCTTGCTTCATCGTGTCAATCGCAGCATCGCGTCGCTGGAATAGCGCGCAATGGTATTGACATCGTCCTGAGGGATGCCTCCCGGGTAGCCCCCTTCTGTGGTTTTGAAGTCATGGGTCTGGCTGTATTTTCCACCAAACCGAGTATTTCCGCTTTTGACGACAAACGGCTCCGCAATCGTCGTAAGCGCTGTTTCAAATGCGTCGAGTCGATGGCGATGAGAAGGTACAAAGTTCAATACAACCGTCTCGCCAGTGAGTTGCATCTTAATCTGCAATTGAACCGACGAGGGCTCAAAACCTGTCACCAGTATGCAGGGATCCGACGGAACCAATAGGTCTGGTTCACCGACATTCAAACCATGGAAGCCTAGGTTCTGTCGCAGTGCGTCCCTCAGCGATTCAAGTTTCTCGAAAATTTGGTTTTGCGAGAGCTTGTCACGTATTTTCTCGGTATAGGTCCCGTCCCGAGAAGTTCGGATCGGTCGATTCCTGTCTATTCCAGGAATCGAAGCATAGAGCGCAGTAGTCTTCTGTTTGTAGGGTCGAACAAGGCGGTGGCGATGTCCATGCACTAAGTTGGTGAGGTTCGAGAATCCATAGACCCACTTTATGAATACTGCCTCTACCGCGAATGCCTCTTCCTCGGTTCGGAACCTGCCCACGATGATTCGGACGACGGTTTGACCTGCGCGCTCGATCTCGTGGATACGGGCTGACTTCGAGTTCTCTTCGTCCGCGCTATGAACTTCCAAACGATTCTTCGTTCCCTTTCCAACATAGAAAACAGAGTTTGTTCGCGGATCGCGAAGCTCATAGACATAGAACGGTAGCAACTCAATCGAATTGCCATTTTCGATATCATCATCCGGGCTAATTGTGTCGCTCATGCCTGCTCCTCGCGATGCGCGCTTGTTGATTTCCTGCGGCTGGACGATATTGGGAGCAAACAAATTCGATGTCGGTTCCCGGTGAGCCCATAGGCCATTGCCCAGTTCGAACTTGAAGTAACCGATGCAGTCAGGATAGTCATTCGGCCAGAATGCTTTGTCGTAGCACATGTAGCCTTGACCGCCGCAAACAAGGTATGGCGGGACCGGCCGACCGCTGCGGAGGACGAGCGTAGCAAGACACCCACTGTCGCTCTTGAATTCATCCCAGCTCGTGCCGGGTTGAATAATGCAGAGAACTGTCGGCGCGATACCGCGCGTCCAATAGAGTGCCTGATAGCTGGCGACACCATCTGCATGTAAGTGCAGGATACTGAACCGATTGGGGCCGTGCTCAGATCCGAACCCGGGTTTGCGTTCAAAAATCATCCACTCGCAAAATGACTCATTGGGTCTTTCGATGCCAACCTCATCGCGCAGTGGGCCGGGCCACATTGTCTGAATCCGCGGGCGCAACTCGTCCGTCTGCAAGCAAGGCGCCGGTTGACCGCTCCAAGGATTTCCTCCCGACAACTCCTGTGTTTCGACGGACCGGTGAGCCGCCAGGCGGTAACCCTTAAAGTTTTTGTCTACATCGGCAAGCTCAGACATCAACTCGGCGTGGCTTGCCAGGTAATCGACATAGACGAAGCTCTGGATACGACGGCCAAGGTATTGCACCGGTCGTCCATCAAAGCGCGATGCGGGATAGTAGACAGATCCCGTGAGTAGTTGATCGATGGGCAGAACCTTGAGTGAGCGCTCGGGGTGTCGTAGATCCAGCGTCATCAGCCACTTCTCGTGGCCACTTTGATACATCGGAAGATTGTTCGGATCGATGATCACGTTTCACTCCTTGGTGTCAGAACTCCTCGCCAGCCGGGTCATAGCGGTCACTTCACTTCATCAAGACCGTCTTCATGGTTTGTGATGGCTTCAAATCGTTGGGTATCCGTTCGATGGCTTGTTCTACCGAGACTTCTCCTCGCAGGTACTGAGGCCGAATCCTATGGCGTGCCACCGCGGTCATGGTAGCCGTTCACCAGTGCGAGACGCAAAGCAATACCAACCCAGGATACCGGTCCACCATCAACACCCCCAACGCGGGCCCTAGCTTTCAAAGGATCGTTCACAGGGGATGCTCTTACGTCCAGTTCCTGCAATTGGTCGGCACGGGCATGCGTCCAAACATTGAAACCTCCAGCAGATGATGTGATGCGAAGAAGATTCCTACGCGGGCGTTCGAACTGCCAAGTAACGCGGAGGTCGCGCTTCGTGCCTTCCTGGGCGTAATGAATGAAGAGACCTGCTGCTTGGCCTTCAGCACTGGCGCATACATCATCAATCTGCGCAAGAACCTGCCCGTAGAGAGTCAATAGATTCTCGTCGTCCGAGAAGTTGGCTGAAAATTCATCATCGAAAGTCATGTCATCCAGTTGATTCAGTGCGAGCTGCATTTCATCTGCAGCATCCTGGGTAACGACAGCTTGACCTGGATCTTCTACATGCGGATCTTCTTCCGGAGCCAGGTCCAGGAGCGCGATAAGGCGATCCGCGAGTCGTTGGTCGTTGCATCTCGGCAGTTGTGGAGCGTCATGTCGAGCATGGCGATTGCGATCGAAAACCAGCCCAATCATTTGCTCTGTCAGCACGATGGTAGAACGGTCACCTTCGGTTTCATTCGGAAGAACTAAGAGGCGAACCAACCATGAGTCAAGAATCGTCGAGAGATCAGTGTTCTCTTGGAGATGTGCATCGCGATAGGCCTTCCAGCGTCTGGTATCAGTAATGGAGGAACCTTCTATCGTCTCTGCAGTTGCGTTCATCGCCTTTAATCCGTGCTTGTGAATGCGTTGGTGGAAATCGCTGCCCGTGCCACGACCTCCTGCTAAGCCAACGTATATCAGTCGCTCACCCGGCCAAGTCGCCGGAAGTCGTGTATCCGCTATCAGATAAACACCAGCCTTAGAAAGAAGTTCAACTGCATCCGGTTGGCGGGTTAGTCGGACATCTCGTGGGTTCTGCGAGACCGACCAAGAATACAGGGATGACATACGAATCCAGGGTGTGGCTTGCATACAGGCGTTCCTTTGCTATCAACGTTTTTGAGACTTTAAGCGGATGTCGCCAATGCCTAGGGCGATCTGATGGACCATTCCCGCCATGCCTCATATATCATCACCATCGCCAGTGAATCCAGTTCGCAATACCGCTTGAGCGCTGCTTCGATATTCCGCCGCTCCGAAGGCGCCAAATTTTCGAACTGCAGCCGAGCATACGCCGTAGTGGCCGCACCACCTTGGGCAATTTCCAACTCGTCATCCGATTCGAGCGCGTCCATCACTTCGCGCGGAAGGTCGGTGAAGACGGGTGGCAGCAGCTTGTAGGGATCCTGGGCAACGCCGTTTGATTCCTGCCACCATATCTGATCCGTGAAGTTCAGGCTCGGGATTCCGCCGTGCGCCCCATACATCGGCCTGGAGTAGCGTTCCTTAACCCCCTGCGTCAAGCTATCTGTCGCCTCAAGTTTCCCGCTCTTGGCTGAGGGGGAACGAGGATGATGCCGATGAACAAGCGTAGATATTCGAAGGATTTCAGAGAGCAGGCGCTGAGCAAAGTCTATAGTCGCCCGGACG
>CAIRSA010000115.1 GCA_903881085.1 uncultured Acidobacteriia bacterium | reverse complement strand
ACACCTTTTTTCGGCTGTTTTTGCCGAAAATGGGCTGTCTGACCCCAATTGCCCTTCACCGCAATGCCCCAAGGAACCGCTCACCCAATCGCAACCTCGCCACAAAACCGTCAATGTAAGCGACATTGGAGTGGCACTCTGCGGGCGAGTGGCACTCGCCCAGCCCAACTAACTTAAAGGCGCTACGACCAATCCACAACAGCTTTAACCACACCCGCCTCTCGGTGCAACCACGCTGGGAAGCGCTCGTGCATGGTCGCGCGCGGAGCGCATTCCGTCGGCCACGCACTGATGTCGATCTGTCCCGTCTCCATCAGTTCCAGCGTGCGATGATGCTCCGCCGGCGTGCTGTTGCGGCTCGCCAGAATCGTGGCTTCGCGCCGGTGAAGATCCGGATCGAACAGCGAAACATTGTCATTGATCAAACCGACGAAGATCAATTTGCCCCCCTGCTGAAGCAGTTGAATGGACGTTTCCATCGATTCGCGGCTACCCGTGCAATCGAACACCAGCATCGAAGGCTCTTCCTGCCGAGCCTCTTCGTGCGACGGATAATACCGTGTCAACGAGTGATGCCTGGCGGCGAACTCCAACCGCTCCGGCATCTTCTCAACCACACCGATCTCCGCACCAGCCACCTTCAAAAATTCAATCACCGATAGCCCGATGGGACCCGCGCCTACAACGATGGCACGCTCGCCCTTCTGCGCCGCCGCGCGTCCGACGGCGTGGATTCCAACGCCCAACGTCTCCACCATCGGGATCTGCACCGATGGCAAATTCTCCACCTTGTACATCTGCTTAGCGGGAAGAATGATACTCTCGCACATGCCGCCATCGGTGTGAACGCCAATGACGCGCATCTTCGCGCAGCAGTTCGACCGGCCGCGCAGGCAGGCGGAGCACTCTCCGCAGGTCATGTAGGGATTCACTGCGCAGCGATCACCGGCCTTGATGCCATCCACGCCATCGCCCGTAGCAAGGATCTCAACGGCCAGTTCGTGGCCTAGAACTCTCGGGTAGGTGAAGAAGGGTTGTGTCCCTTCGAAAGCGTGCAGATCGGTGCCGCAGATGCCGACCATGAGCACGCGGGCAAGCACTTCGCCTGGTCCTGGCGCGCCGGGTTTCGCCGAATCGGCATGGGTGAACCGTCCTGGTTCTTCTAGTCTGACTGTGTCTTTGGACATGCAGTTACGACTTTAGCAAATCAGGCACCGGGAGTAGTTAAGAAGTGCCAACGCCAAAAAAAATGGCGCGGGGAGGATCAGTCCCCGCGCCTGCTCATGGAGTGGAAGAGCCGCCAACCGGCAGCCCTCACCTTTGTCAAACGAAACGTCTACTGCAATAACTGTTCGCCCGAACCAGCCGCCGCAGTCGAGGCCGGATCCGCCAGGCGCGGACGCTCAGGCAAGACAAACGCCTGATACCCCTGCGCCAGCTTCTGGCTGCCAAAGTCGCTGATGAACGCATATCCATGCGCGAACTGGAAGTCGCATCCCACAATCATGTAGCCCTGGAAGCCGGGCCGCTGGCTGGAGATGTTGAACGTCCACTGCTCGCCCGCCGCCAAAGATCCGTTGGTGTTTAGCGGTGGATACTGCGGCGAACTCGATGCCGGCGTCGGGAAGAACGTTGCCACGCACCTGCCGGTCTGCGGCTGCGTATTGATCGTGTCCTTCGTCGTATTACTGATTGCGACGCCCGTATCGAATCCGGCCTGGTTGGTCAGGAACTGGAACAAAAGAGTCGTGTGGCAGGCATTCAGCGTGAAGGCGGTATTCAGGACCGGCGGGCTGGGAATGCTGAAACGCGGTACCGATTCCGACGGGCTGGCAAACGTCACCGTGCTGGCGGGGGCGAACGATCCGCTTACGCTGATCGTACCGGCTGCCGGCTGTGGGTTGCTGGTGAACGCTACGACCACCCCGAAAGCGACCGTCTCTGAATTGCCGGTGTCGGTATCCATGATCTCCCATACAGCTTCGCCGGAAGGCCCAACCAGCTTCAGCCCATTATCGGCCGTGCTGTCAGGCGTCAGCGGCGAAAAAGCCCCCGGATTGCTGGTGAGCACTGCATGGGTCGTAGTCGTGGAGCCAATAACAGTTGAGCCAGTGAGCACTTCGCGAGTTGTCACATAAATGCGTACGCCCGCCGGGATGTTGCTGAACTGCACGCGCAGGCGTGTGCCGGAATCGGCCAGCCCCGATGAACGCAGATTGTTAGTTAACGGCAAATTGGCGCTGTAATAGCCGGACTCAGTCCCATACGATACCGATGGCGAATCCTGTTGCCCAAGCGCTGTCGGTGCTGCTACGGTCGTTGCCGCGTTGCGGCGCTTCCACGCCGCGGCAAAGCCGCTTGGCTCGCTGAATTTCAACAGAAAGCTGCGCCCGCCGTTCGTGCTGTATTGTGCGGAGTTGCTGGTCGCCAGGTCCACGTTGTTCCCCGTGCAGGCGACAAACGAAGGTGCTACGGCAGCGGTGTCCGTCAGGTTGCGCTGTTCCATTACAAAGCCCTGCTTGGTGTACGCGATGGTCTGCTGCGCGCCATTCAGCGAGTTGAGATTAGGACC
The DNA here is from genome assembly GCA_903881085.1 of uncultured Acidobacteriia bacterium. GTDB lineage: Bacteria > Acidobacteriota > Terriglobia > Bryobacterales > Bryobacteraceae > CAIRSA01. The sequence continues at coordinate 34,366 of CAIRSA010000115.1, read as the reverse complement.
AGTCAATGAGATAAACGCCAGTACCGAGGTGTTCACCGGCAGCTGCGAAGCATTCACCCGCAAGTTCTTGATGCGCAAAATCCGCTGGCCATTCGGTCCGGGCGGATTAATAGGCACGGCATTCCAGTTCACGGAGTTGAACTGGATGGACTGCGCCTGGAAAACATTGTCGTTCAGGTTACATGGCGTAGTGACGCAGGCCGATTGAACCTGCGGCGCCGGGTCGTCAACGAACAGCAGGGTCTCGATGAGAGGCGGAGTGGTGGCTACAAGTACGCGGCTGGTTACCGAGGTGGAAAGGAACATCGCCAGGCTATACGTCGGCAGTGCCTGGCCGGCGGCAATGGGCGTTCCGCCGGTGCAGGTAATCAAAATGTCACCGGCCAATTCGGCGATACCCTCTTGCCTGACATTGGGTGCGACTGGGACGCTGGCAGTGCAACTCATTGGCGTCGATTGCGCCATCAAGCCCTGTACCAATCCCAAAAAGCCCAATAAGATCGAACTCATCTTGAGTAACTTTGACATCAAGTAGTCTCCTTCCGCGCGGCATGCGCGCTCATACGGCTATAGTGTACCCCAAAACATTATCATATAAAAATGTTTTTTAAAAGGCCACCCTCAAAAAACACCCGCGGCCTCTTTCGCCAGCCCCATTTTGTGCTAAAAACAGAGGGTATGCATTTCAGGAAATTCGCAATCTTACTGCTCGCGGCCAGCACCGCGGCAGCGGCCGAGCAGCCCAAAATAGCCATCGTCGGGCTTCTCCATTCGCACGTCTGGGGGCACATCGGAAAGATGATCAAGGGCGAACCGGCGCGCCTGGTCGGCATCGTGGAGACGGAACCGGAGCTCATCGCCGAAGCGAAAAAGCGCGGCGCAACCGTCCCTTTTTATAGCGACGTGAAGAAGATGCTCGATGAAACCAAGCCCGATATTGTCTGGTCGTTCGTCGAAAACAACCGCCACTTGGAAGTCGTCCAGGCCTGTGCCCCGCGTAAGGTCCACGTCATGTTTGAGAAACCGCTCGCGTCGAATTACGCTGACGCGGTGAAGATCCGCGACCTCGCCAAGAAGTACGGCATCCACGTGATGGTCAATTACCAGATGGCTTGGTGGGCGGCCAACTATACGGCCAAAGCGCAAGCCGATGCGGGCGCCGTCGGCCAGGTCTATCGCTTGCGCGGAGTTGTCGGCCACGGCGGTCCAGGCAACAACTCCGGACTCAACAAATACTTCTTCGGCTGGCTGACTGATCCGGTAAAGAACGGCGCCGGCGCGCTGATGGACTTCGGTTGCTACAACGCCTTGTGGAGCCTGATGTATCTGGGCCGCCCTGAGTCCGTCTACGCCACCACCAATCAATTGCGGCCCGGCGAGTTCCCCAAGGTGGAAGACAATTCGGCGATGATCCTCAAATACAAGAATGCCGTCGGCCTCTTCGAAGGCTCATGGGACCTGCCGCGCAGCTTCCAGGATCTGGAGGTCTTCGGCCGCGAAGGCAGCCTCTACATGCAGAACGGCAAGGTGGAGCTGCGCAAGGGCCGCACGCCGTCGCAGGAAGTGAAGATCGATCCGCTGGCTGCCGACGATTCCGAGCCGATTGCCTTCATGGTGAAGACCATCCGCACCAATACCCCAATCACCGGGATGGTTGGACTGGACCTGAACCTGGGCGTGATTGAGATCATCGACGCGGCGAAGAAATCCGTCGCCACCGGTCAGGCCATCAAATTAAGGTAGGACAGGCGATCGGCCTGTCCCCTTTTGGATTGTCTTTATACTAACGCCGCGGCGTAGCCCACCGCCTGGAAGACGTCGTTGACATGCTCGGCGAGGATGAACTCCGTATCCGCCCGCACATGATCAGGCAACTCGCGCAGATCCTTCTCATTGGCCTTGGGAAGAATGATGCGCTTGATGCCGGCCCGCCGCGCAGCCAGCACCTTCTCCTTCACGCCACCGATGGGCAACACCAGACCAGTGAGGGTCATCTCACCAGTCATTGCCGTATCCGAACGAGCGGGAGTGCGCGTATACGCACTGGCGATGGCAGTCGCCATGGTCACACCCGCCGAGGGGCCATCCTTGGGAATCGACCCCGCCGGCACGTGAATGTGCAGCCCATGCGTGCGGAACAGCGCTGGGTCAATGCCAAACTCCTCAGCATGCGACCATAGAAAGCTCTGCGCGGCCTTGGCCGATTCCTGCATCACATCGCCTAACTGGCCGGTGATGGTCAGGCCCTTGCCATCAGGCAGCAGTGTGGCTTCCACATACAGCACTTCTCCGCCCGCTTCAGTCCACGCCAGGCCCGCCACAACTCCTGACGGCAAATTCTGGCGCATCTTTTCCTGCGTGTTCTGCACCGGCCCCAACATGTCGTAAAGATCGGCCGCAGTCACCGTGACAGCACCTGAGTAGCCTTCGGCATAGCGCAGGGCGATCTTGCGGGCCACCTTACCAATGGCGCGTTCCAAACGCCGCAGACCGGCCTCGCGTGTGTAGCCGGAGATGATGCCGCGCAGTGCGTCGTCCTGGATATCCACCAGCGCCGGATCCAAACCGCACTCGGCCAACTGGCGCGGAATCAGATAGCGATGGGCGATCTCCATCTTCTCTTCCTCACTGTATCCGCCAAGCCGCAGCAACTCCATACGGTCAAGCAATGGCCGCGGAATCGAATCGAGCGAGTTGGCAGTGGTGATGAACATCACCTTCGACAAGTCGAACTCCAGATCGAGATAGTTATCACGGAACGTCTTGTTCTGTTCCGGATCCAACACTTCGAGCAAGGCGCTGGAAGGATCGCCGCGGAAATCGCGGCCTAGCTTGTCGACCTCGTCCAGAATCACCACTGGATTGCGGGCTCCCGCTCGCCTCATGGCTTGCATCAAGCGGCCGGCCATGGCGCCGATGTATGTCCGGCGATGTCCACGCAGTTCGGCCTCATCGTGCAAACCACCGAGGCTCATGCGCTCGAACTTTCGTCCCAACGCACGCGCAATCGATTGGCCGAGCGAAGTCTTACCCACGCCGGGAGGCCCGACAAAGCAAAGGATCGGTGCTTTGGCCTTCGGGTTCAACTTGAGCACGCTCAAGTGTTCGAGAATGCGCTCTTTCACTTCCTTCAGATCGAAGTGATCGTTGTCGAGAATGCTGCGCGCCGAGACGATGTCGAGATTGTCCTCGGTCACCGTGTTCCACGGCAGATCGAGCACAAACTCCAGCCATGTGCGGATCACATGATGATCAGGCGAGGACGTGGGTAGCTTTTCCAGCCGCGACAGTTCGCGCTTTGCTTCCTTAAGCGCAGCCTCGGGAAGGTTGGCCTTTTCCACGCGTTCGCGCAGCTGTTCCACTTCAGCCTGCTCAGGATTCTTTTCACCAAGCTCCTGCTGAATGGTTCGCATCTGCTGGCGCAACAGATAATCGCGCTGCTCCTTGCCTAACTCGGTCTGGGCGTCGGAGGCGATCTTCGACTTCAATTCCAATACGGCAACTTCGTGCGAAAGATACGTATGGAACAAACGCAACGCATCGGCGCGAGTGGCCGATTCGAGCAGTGCCTGTTCTTTGATGAGAGACAGGCTCATCATACTCGATAGCATGTACACCATGCGCAGCGGGTCATCCGTTCCGGCGATCATCCGCGCCAGATCGGGCGGGGCTTGCGGCTGGGCCAGTTGAATGGCCCGACTGGCCAAGTCCATCACGGCTGAAGACAGCGCCTCCACTTCCGTACCGCTATCGGTAGGCAGCGGCAGGTCGCGGATCTTCGCTTTGACGTACTCCTCGCCCTGTTCGATTTTGATGACCGCGATGCGATCCAGACCGGACACCATCAGTTGCAAAGTGTCCTCCGGCCCCTTGGTCATTTTACGGATCGTAGCCACAGTGCCGATAGCGTACATCTGATCGGCCGTTGGCTCCTCATCGGAGGAGTCACGCTGTGACAGGATGACGATCTCTTTCGATTCGGTCGCCATGGCTGCTTCCACCGCCGCAATGCTGGCCGCGCGGCCAACCGAAAGCGGCATTACCAGATTGGGAAACAGCACCGTGTTTTTCAACGGCAGCACCGGCAACGTGCGAATGTTTAATCCTTGTTCACTCACTTGGTTACTACCTCCCCTGTTTGAAATTCAAGATCGCCAGTTTTGGCGACAGTTACATGAATGTGGGCGCCATCGCGGATCTCTCCGCTAATCAAACGGCGCGCCAGCGGCGTTTCGATCTCTTTCTGAATGGCACGCTTCAGCGGACGCGCGCCATAGCTCGGATCGAATCCGCGTCCTACTAAATGGATGCGCGATTCGTCGTCAAGATCCAATAGAATATTGCGCTCGGCCAAGCGGCTGCGCAAACCTGCCAGTTGAATGTCGACGATCTTTTTCAAATGCTCTTCGTCCAGCGCATGGAAGACAATCGTCTCGTCCACGCGGTTGAGGAATTCGGGCCGGAAATGGAGACGCAACTCTTCGAGCACCGCTTCCTTCATGCGGTCGTAATCGTAGCCTTCGAACTTGCCGCGATATTCCAGAATGCGGTGGCTGCCGATGTTCGACGTCATGATGACGATGGTGTTTTTGAAGTCCACCGTGCGACCCTGGCCATCGGTGAGGCGGCCGTCGTCGAGCACTTGCAGCAGAATGTTGAAGACGTCCAGATGCGCTTTTTCGATCTCATCGAAGAGCAACACGCAGTACGGACGGCGGCGCACGGCCTCAGTCAACTGGCCGCCCTCATCATAGCCGACATAGCCCGGAGGCGCGCCAATCAGCCTTGCGACGGCATGCTTTTCCTGATATTCAGACATATCGATCCGAATCATTGAGCGCTCATCATCGAACAGATTCTGCGCCAACGCTCGAGCCAGTTCCGTCTTGCCAACGCCGGTGGGGCCAAGGAAGATGAAACTGCCAATGGGCCGTTGCGGATCCTTCAAACCGCTGCGCGCACGCAGCACCGCTTCGGCTACGGCATTGACCGCTTCTTCCTGGCCGATCACGCGCTTGTGCAGTTCCGTGTCTAAGTGCAGCAGTTTTTGCGTCTCGCCTTCTAGCAGGCGCTGCAGTGGCACACCGGTCCAACGGCTGACAACGGCGGCGATATTCTCTTCGCCGACTTCTTCTTTAATCAGCCGCGATTTGTCGTCTTCGAGCGCCTTCTCTTCCAAGGCGATCTTCTGTTCCAGTTGGATCAGCTTGCCGTATTTCAACTCCGCGGCGCGATTCAAATCGTATTGGCGCTCTGCCTGTTCGATTTCAACTTTAGTCTGCTCCAGCTTTTCGCGCAGGTCACGCAGGCTCTGCACGGCCTTCTTTTCGTTCTGCCATTGGGCGAGCAACGCGCCGGATTCCGTCTTGAGGCCGGCAAGCTCTTTTTCCAGCTTGGTCAGCCGGTCGCGCGATACATGGTCGCTCTCTTTTTTCAGCGCTTCGCGCTCGATTTCCAGCTGCATCACACGGCGCTGCACTTCGTCCAGTTCGGCCGGCAGCGAATCGATTTCGGTGCGTAGCTTGGCGGCCGATTCGTCCACCAGATCGATGGCCTTATCGGGCAGAAAGCGGTCAGAAATATAGCGGTTCGAAAGCACGGCCGCAGCCACCAGCGCGGCGTCTTTGATGCGCACGCCATGATGCACTTCGTAGCGTTCGCGCAGGCCTCGCAAAATGGAGATGGTGTCTTCCACAGACGGCTGATCCACCACCACCGGTTGAAAACGTCGCTCCAGCGCGGCATCCTTCTCAATGTATTTGCGATATTCGTCGAGCGTGGTTGCGCCGATGCAATGCAGTTCGCCGCGCGCCAGCATGGGCTTCAACAGATTGCCCGCATCCATTGAGCCTTCGGCTTTACCGGCTCCGACAACAGTATGCAGTTCGTCGATGAACAGAATAATTTCGCCATTCGACGATTGCACTTCTTTCAGCACGGCCTTCAACCGCTCTTCAAATTCGCCACGGAACTTGGCGCCGGCAATCAGGGCGCCCATATCGAGCGAGACTACCTTCTTATTCTTCAAGCCTTCCGGCACGTCGCCGCGCACGATGCGCTGAGCAAGTCCTTCGGCAATGGCGGTCTTGCCAACGCCAGGCTCGCCGATAAGCACAGGATTGTTCTTTGTTCTGCGCGATAGGACCTGAATCACGCGGCGGATCTCTTCGTCGCGGCCGATCACTGGGTCCAGTTTGTTCTGTGCGGCCATTTGCGTCAGGTCGCGACCGTACCGCTCGAGGGCTTCGTAGGTGGTTTCGGGGTTTTGCGAGGTCACGCGCTGCGAGCCACGGACCTCTTTCAACGCCTGTTCAAGGCGGTCGCGGGTGGCGCCGGCTTCTTTCAGCGCCCGGCCGGCATAGCCGCCATCGGCGATCATGGCGAGCAGGATGTGCTCGACGGAGACGTAATCGTCTTTCATCCGCTTGGCTTCTTCTTCGGCATCGACCGTGACGCGAGTCAGGCGGGTGGTGACATAGATCTGGTCTACGCCACCAGTTGGCAGAGTCACTTTGGGGAGTCGGTTAAGCTCCTGCGTAATGCGCTGAGCCAGTTGCCCGACGTTGACGCCTGCCTTCTTGAGGATGGACGGCGCCAGACCGCTCGGCTGTTCGAGCAGGGCGCTAAGCAGATGTTCGACATCAACCTGTTGGTGAGACAAGCGGACAGCCAGCGATTGAGCGGCGCGAAGTGCTTCCTGTACTTTTTCGGTTAAGCGGTTAAAATCCATGGCAGACCTCTTTATATGAGTCTATTCGTATCAACTATTATTAGTATACACCAATCATCCAAACGCACAAGCTCCCTTTCACGTTCCATTTTTCTTCCACCACAATTGTGAAACTACAGCTCACACACCCATCCGCCCGGCCGATATGAAGCTTGAGTCCGGTCATGATGCATCGACATAACCTCATTCTCATCTGCATTCTATTGGCCGCCTGCCAGCGCTCAAAACAGGAGCCACAATCCTCCCTCGCCCGGTTAACGCAAGCAGCCGAAAAGGAGACGGAAGCCACTGAAAGAAAACGCCCAGTCTTCCCATATTCCATCGTCGAAGGCGGTGTATTCACCCCGCTTGAGCTGAAATTGGCCAAGCAGAAGGACCCCGTGGTGGAGAAACATTACAGGAACGTCAAGGCTGACGCCCTGAAGCCACTGAGGCTCACGGCCGACACGTCTGCCTACGTCTCTTACCGGGTGGGGAATCTGGTCTTCTGGACCGCCGACAAAATTAATTTGAAGCGTGGTGAACTGGTTTTATCCGATGGTAAAAATTGGGTTCGGGGAAGGTGCGGCAATCTGATTTCCGAGACCCCAATGTTTCCTACGCTGACGCCGGCCAGGCTGGAACCGAAGGCGGCGGTCTTTGATAAGCCGACAACGATGAAGGCGATGACGCCATATCCTGGCGAAACACAGGATGCGGTGGCGGCTGAACGCTTAGACGCACCGCCCGTGTCTCTCACAGATTCGCTTCGCGAAAAACCCAATGTTGCGTTGCCAGTTCCGCAACCGGGCGAACAATCGTGGGCCTCCTCATCGAGCCCGTCTCCAGGCGCAATCATTCCGCTTGGCGGAGCAGGCGGCGGAGGCTCATCGCCAAGTTCGGCATCGGTGAGTCCGGCATCGCCGGGCTCCTCGGGTACGACGCCAGTCGCGGTCAATGGCTATCCGCCTAGTCCGTTCGTGCCTCCGAGTTCGATAACCAGTTTCTGGACCAACACGCTGTTTGCGAACCTGCCCCCATACCAGTCCATCTTGATGGCGATCAGCGGCCCACTCCCCTCTGCGCCGGCAGCGATCCCGGATAATATCAACTCATCACGGGCATACATCACATATTGGCCACAACTGACTTATTTGCCGCAACTTCAGCGGCCCGCCGGGGCTTCATACCCGCTGGTTTCGAAAAACGGACTGCCGGTCGTGACATACACCTATCCACAGGGGCCGGAGCCATCAACAGATTCCGGGCCAGTTCCCCCTGGATCAAAACCAAGCACAAATCCAGGCAGTGTGCAGCTTCCGTATTACCCGCCCGAGACTTCCACGCCCTACCTCACGCGACCGCGGGATTCGGTTCCGAACGTAGTTACTCCGGAGCCGGAAACAATCGTGGTGACTGGCATTTCACTGCTCGTCCTGGCCGGCTATTATCTGCTGGCTCGAATCCGGCCCCGCTAAGGGACCACGCGCGAATAACTTCACAGTGATTCGCCGTCCCACGTGGCATTGGGCACGCCTGACTTCGTCACCAAACTTCCAATGTAAATGACATTGGAGTGGCACTCTGACCCAAATCAGCGCTAAAAAGAATGGGTAATCGGTGCAGCCCCACCAACTCTACAGCTCCAACTTACCGTCGATCATCATGTCCGACACGTAAAACGACTCTTTGATTTCCATCGCGCCCAAAATCGCGTGGAACTCAACCCGTTTGTCCTTTGTCGAAATCTCTTTCTTGCGTGGGAAATAGAACACCATCACATTGCCCGTATCACGACGGAACAGCTTATAGTCCGAATGCTTTGTAAACGCCTTGCCGTCCTTCTTCAGCTCCGCATGCGGCTTATCGGCATTCAAATACTTGGTCGGCAAGCCGTAAATCACCAGGGCGTAATGCGCGTTGTCCATCGCCGGCGCATCCACGTCCTTAACTTTCAACTCGGCATCCTGAACCGGCTTCGCCGAAGCCCAACGCAGCGTCAAAGTTTGCGGATCGTTATTCCGCGGCCGCCGCGGAGCGTTGTCATCATCCTGCCTGGTCGATCCGCTATTCGGGTCATTCGGATCTCCCTGCGGAAACCGCCGGCTATTATTCGGATTGTTCGGATCATTCGACCCGCCCTGCGGATAATTTCCGCCATTTCCGCCCTGCGGATAACCGCCACCCTGAGGATAACCACCGCCGCCACGCCCGCCGCCGATCGGAATCCCCAGTCCCGGAATACCCAAGCCGCCGCTGGTGCGCCGGCCGCCCTGCCTGCCGCGCCCATTATTCATCCCGCGCTGCTGGCCTTCCGCCTTAGTCGTCGGATAAGCAGTCTTCGCCCAAGGCGACTCGGAGAGCACGATCTTCGCGTCCTCTTCCGTCCACTCGGCGATCTTCTTATCCTTCCAAGGCTGGTCTCCCGCCGCAAACAAAACGAGCGCCGCGGAAATCGTAACAACAGGCAGCATGTGCTTCATATAAACATATGAACACAAAAAGTTACACCCCGGCGCGGTGCAAGCGTAATTTTACAGCCAGTTACAACTTCAACACACGAATCCGCCCATTACTTGTCGTCAAGTCGATCGATGCTCCGCCGGTCCCCAGTTTACCGCCAAGATGCCGCTTCGACACTTCCCCGCCCTTCATCAATAGATCGAAATCCGTCGACACCGAAGAGTTCGTAGTCGAAGCGCTCAGCTCTGCGTTGGTGTTTGACGGCAGCCACAAAGTGATGCCGCCATTGTGAGTCTCGAACCGCTGCCGGTGCCCCGCCTGCGGCTCCACCAGATGCGCTTCAATCGCCCCATTACTCGTGCTCACATCCAGGCTGCCGCGCACCGCATCGGCTGTCACCTTTCCATTCGAAGTATGCAGCACGTTCTCGCCGCGAATCTCTCGCACCTCAATCGCGCCATTCGAAGTCAGCACATCCAGCGACCCCACAATGTTACTGGCCCGCACCGTTCCATTCGAAGTCTTCAACCGCACCGGCCCCTCGACATCCGAAGCCTTGATCCCACCGTTCGAACTCGCAATCTTATCCAGAGTCACCTTGCGCGGCACGTGCACCGTCATCCGGGTGCCCATATTTCCGCGCCGGAAATCCGGCCGCACGACGCGAACCCGAACCTCGCCTGCATTCGCCACCACGTCCACCTTGATCATGGAAAGCAGCGCCTTCGTGGAAGCATACTTGGTGCCATCGATCGACACCTCGTTCTTCTCCCACCCAATCACCTCCACCGTTCCATTGAAGGTCTCCACGGTCACCCGCCCCCCAGCGTTCATCGGTGAGCTATTGTGAAAGTCCTCCTCAACCCGGCGTCCATCGAAATCCTCAATGTCGCAACCGGTCAGACATAGAGCCAGCGCAAGCAAGGGAAGAGCGCGCATAAAGTCTCCTTTCCGAGTAATACGAACCTGCCCGCAAAAGGTTCCGTGATATTCTGGGGATTACCCCCGAATTCCATGAAGAAGCTACTCGCACTCAATCGCGGCGAAATTGCCATCCGTATCTTCCGTGCCGCCAACGAACTTGGCATCCGCACCGTGGCTGTCTACTCCAATGAAGACCGCCTCAGCCTGCATCGCTTCAAGGCCGACGAAGCCTATCAGATCGGTGAAGGCAAAGGCCCGGTGCAGGCCTATCTCGACGCTGAAGGCATCGTCGCCCTGGCCAAGGAAAAGGGTGTCGACGCCATCCACCCCGGCTACGGCTTCCTCTCTGAAAACCCCGCCCTGCCGCGCGCCTGCGAAAGAGCCGGCATCACCTTCATCGGCCCCAGCGAAGAGCTCCTCAACATGCTGGGCGACAAAACCGCCGCCCGCCGAATCGCTGAAAAAGCAGGCGTCCGCGTCGCGCCCGGCACCGAAAAGCCAGTAACCTCGACCGAAAAGGCCGCAGTCATCGCCAAGGAAATAGGCTTCCCGCTCATCATCAAAGCAGCCTTCGGCGGAGGCGGTCGCGGCATGCGCGTCGTCAACACGCCGGAAGAGTTCGCGCCGCGCCTCGAAGAGGCACGTGCCGAAGCCGCCGCCGCATTCGGCAACCCGGCCGTCTTCCTGGAACGCTACATTCGCAACGCCCGCCACGTGGAAGTCCAGATCCTCGGCGACAAACTCGGCAACATCCTCCACCTTTATGAGCGCGATTGCACCATCCAGCGCCGTCACCAGAAGGTGGTGGAAATGGCCCCTGCCATCAAGCTCGCTCAGAACATCCGCGAAGGCCTGTGTGCCGACGCGGTGAAACTCTGCCGCACCGCAGGCTACTACAACGCCGGCACCGTCGAATTCCTGGTCGATGTCGATTCCGGCGAATGGTTCTTCATCGAAGTCAACCCCCGCGTGCAGGTGGAACACACCGTTACCGAAATGGTCACCGGCATCGACATCGTGCGCTGCCAGATCCAGGTCGCCCAGGGCTTGTCCCTGCACGGCCCTGAAATGACACTTCCCGTGCAAGCCGAAATCCCGCTGCACGGCTTCGCCCTTCAGTGCCGCGTCACCACCGAAGACCCCGCCAACGGCTTCCTGCCCGATTACGGCAAAATTCACACCTACCGCTCCCCTGCCGGTTTCGGCATCCGTCTCGACGGCGCATCGGCCTACGGCGGCGCAGTAATCACGCCCTTCTACGATTCGCTGCTCGTCAAAGTCACCAGTTGGGGCCGCCAGTTCGAGGACGCCTGCAACCGCATGGACCGCGCCCTGCGCGAGTTCCGCATCCGCGGCGTCAAAACCAACATCCCGTTCCTTGAAAACGTGGTCAACCATCCGAAGTTCCGCGGCGGAGATGTCACCACCCGCTTCATCGATCAAACGCCAGCGCTCTTCACCTTCAGCACGCGCAAAGACCGCGCCACCAAGCTACTCACGTACGTCGGCGAAGTGATCGTCAACGGCAACCCGGAAGTGGCCGGCAAGCGCAAGCCCGAATCCTGGCGCGTGGCTCCCATGCCGGAGCACAATCCCCTGCCCCCGCCCGATGGCACCCGCCAGTTGCTCGACAAACTCGGCGCCGAAGCCTTTGCCAAGTGGACCCGCGACCAGAAGCAACTACTGCTGACCGACACGACTTTCCGCGACGCCCACCAGTCTCTGTTCGCAACCCGCGCCCGCACTTACGACATGCTCGCCGCGGCCAACTACGTTAGCCACAACCTGCATAATCTGTACAGCCTGGAAATGTGGGGCGGCGCGACATTCGACGTGGCCATGCGCTTCCTGCTTGAAGACCCCTGGGAGCGCCTCGCGCAATTACGCAAAGCCGTGCCGAACATCTGCTTCCAGATGCTGCTTCGCGCCTCCAACGCAGTTGGTTATACCGCCTATGCGGACAACGTGGTGAAGGCCTTCATCGCCGGAGCCGCCCGCGAAGGCATCGACATCTTCCGCGTCTTCGACTCCCTCAACTGGCTTCCCAACATGAAGGTTCCTATGGAAGCCGTCCGCAAATCCGGACGCATCTGCGAAGCCGCCATCTGCTACACGGGCGACATCCTCGACCCCAAGCGCGACAAATACCCGCTCGAATACTACGTCAAAATGGCCAAAGAGCTGGAAAAGATGGGTGCCCACACCCTCGCCATCAAGGACATGGCAGGCCTGTGCAAACCCTACGCCGCGCACAAACTGGTCAAGACCCTGCGCGAAGAGACCGGCCTGCCCATCCACTTCCACACGCACGACACCAGCGGCATCAATGCGTCTTCGATCCTCAAAGCCGCCGACGCAGGAGTCGACGTGGCCGATGGCGCCATCTCAAGCATGAGCGGCACCACCTCGCAGCCCAACTTGAACTCGATCGTCGCCGCGCTAGACCACACACCGCGTGCCACCGGCATGGACCTCGAAGCGCTCAACCTCTGCGCCGATTACTGGGAAGTCGTCCGGAATTACTATCTGCCCTTCGATAGCGGCCTGCAGGCCGGCACCGCCGAAGTCTACCTGCACGAGATGCCAGGCGGCCAGTTCACGAATTTGAAGGAGCAGGCCACGTCAATGGGCCTCGGCCCTCGCTGGCACGAAGTAGCCCGCACTTACGCCGAAGTCAACATGGCCTTTGGCGACATTGTCAAAGTAACTCCGTCCAGTAAGGTAGTCGGCGACATGGCTATCTTCTTAGTAAGTCACGGCATTACCGTAGCCGAATTCGAGAAACTCGGACCTGACCACGCACTTACTCTGCCTAACTCCGTTGTCGACATGTTCATGGGCTCGCTCGGCGAACCCTCCGGCGGCTGGCCCAAGAAGATCCAGAAGGTGATCCTGAAGGGCGCAAAGCCGCTCAAAGGACGCCCCGGAGCCCATCTCAAGCCCGTCGACATCGAAGCTGCCGCCGCCGAAATCGGCGCCAAAGCGACTGACACGGACGTTCTCAGCTACCTGATGTACCCCGACGTCTACAAGAAGTTCGCCAAGGCCCGTCAAGAGTTCGGCAACTTAGAGGTGCTGCCTACCCCGCAGTTCTTCTACGGCATGAAACAGGGCGAAGAGATCGCACTGGAGATCGAACCCGGCAAGACGCTGATCGTGAAGTTCCTGACGATCAGCGAACCTCACCCCGACGCCACGCGCACGGTCTTCTTTGAACTCAACGGCCAACCCCGCGAAGTAACGGTCCGCGACAAATCGCTCAAAGCCACGGTAGCGGTCAAGCCAAAGGCTGACGCCAGCAACCCCGGCCATGTAGGGGCACCCATCCCTGGCGCAGTAACCAGCTTCGCCGTGGAACTGAACGAAACCGTCAAGAAGGGCGACCGCCTGCTGGTCATGGAAGCCATGAAAATGCAGACCACGGTCTACGCCCCAGTCGACGGCAAAGTCACCCAAAAGCTGGTGGCCGCAGGCGAGCAGGTGGAAGCCAAAGACTTGCTAATCGTAATCAATTAATTGGGGTCAGAGACCTCTGACACCTCTGCCACCAATTATTAATCCAGGAGCCGGCCCCATGAACCTGCGCGAACTTCTCGCCCACGCCTCTCCTCTCCGCAGCGGCGACGAACTGGCCGGCCTCGCCGCCGCATCATCCGAACAGCGCGTCCGCGCCCGCATGGCACTCGCCGACGTACCGTTGAAGCGCTTCCTGGCCGAACCCATCATCCCTTATGAACTGGACGACGTCACCCGGCTCATCTGCGATTCGCACGACCCGGCCGCCTTCGCCCCCATCTCGCATCTGACCGTCGGCGAATTCCGCGACTGGCTGCTCTCCGATCAAGCCACCACTGATCGGCTCACTGCCCTCGCCCCCGGCATCACTCCTGAAGTGGCGGCCGCCGTCAGCAAGCTCATGCGCGTGCAAGACCTGGTCACCGCCGCCTCAAAATGCCGCGTCGTCACCCGCTTCCGCTCGACTATCGGACTTCCCGGCCGCCTGGCCACACGCCTGCAACCCAACCACCCAACCGACGATCCCCAAGGCATCGCCGCCACCATCCTCGACGGCCTCTCCTACGGCTGCGGCGACGCCGTCATCGGCATCAATCCGGCCACCGACCACGTCAAAACCGTCATCAGCCTCCTCCACATGCTCGACCGCATTCGCCAGCGCTTCGAAATCCCAACTCAGACCTGCGTGCTCGCTCATGTCACCACCCAGATGATGGCCATGGAGCAAGGCGCGCCGGTCGACCTGGTCTTCCAATCCATCGCCGGCACCCAGGCTGCCAACCAATCGTTCGGCGTCACGCTCACCATGCTCGATGAAGCCCACCAAGCCGCCCGCGAACTCCGCCGCGGACACAACGTCATGTACTTTGAAACCGGCCAGGGCAGCGCGCTGTCCGCCAACGCCCATCACGGCGTGGATCAGCAAACCTGCGAAACCCGCGCCTATGCCGTTGCCCGCCGCTACAATCCGCTGCTGGTCAACACCGTGGTCGGCTTCATCGGCCCCGAATATTTATACGATGGCAAGCAGATCATCCGCGCCGGCCTGGAAGATCACTTCTGCGGCAAACTGCTCGGACTGCCGATGGGCTGCGACGTCTGCTACACCAACCACGCCGAAGCCGACCAGGACGACATGGATACGCTGCTTACGATGCTCGGCGTCGCCGGCTGCAACTACATCATGGGAGTCCCCGGCGCCGACGATGTCATGCTGCATTACCAGAGCACCAGCTTTCACGACGCCCTGTATCTGCGCAAAATGTTAGGCCTGCGGCCAGCGCCAGAGTTTGAAGCCTGGCTGGAGCGGCAACCATCGCTGGAATCGGGATGGCTGCTATCATGATCGACCTGCGCCGCTTCACTCCCGCCCGAGTCTCACTGGGCCGCACCGGCCATTCGTTGCCTACCGCCGAACTCTTGCGTTTCGACCTCGACCACGCCCGAGCGCGCGATGCCGTCCACCAGCCGCTCGACGCCACTGCGATCGGCCGCCCCCATCTGCTGGTCCATTCCGCAGCCCTCGACCGCCGCGAATTCCTGCGCCGACCAGACCTGGGCCGCCAACTCGCCCCAGGCACCGACCTGCCCCATGGCGACTGCGACCTTTCGATTGTCGTCGCCGATGGTCTTTCGGCGCCCGCAGCGGCACACCATGCCGGGCCGCTGCTCGACGCTTTGATGCCAATGCTCGCCGACTGGCACGTGGCCCCGCTGGTGGTGGCGTTGCAAGCCCGCGTTGCGCTCGGCGACGCCATCGGCACCGCTCTTGGCGCTCGCATGGTAGTGGTGCTAATCGGAGAACGCCCCGGCCTCACCAGCCCCGACAGTTTGGGTGTCTACCTGACCTGGAATCCCCGCCCCGGCCGCACGGACGCCGAGCGGAACTGCATCTCCAACATCCGCTCCGAGGGCCTCGCCTACGATCTGGCCGCGCAGAAACTTCACTTTCTGATGTCCGAAGCTCGCACCCGTAGACTCAGCGGAGTAGACCTTAAAGACACTTTCCAGCCGCTGATCGGCTAGCTACTGATTTCATTGGAGTTGCACGTTGCCGGGTTCGTTTCGCAAAAACTGTTTTGGTCCGTGGAGTCAGGGAGCGGATCCCAAGTAGAGCCGGTAAGAGGCTCAGTGGGCAGATGTGGGCAGATGCCGGAGCGGCGGGATTTCAATGTGTTGAGTTCTTTGAGAGCTCGAGAAAACTGGCGGCTAAAGGCCGTTTCGTAGCGCAGGAGCGTTGGGATGTCGGGATCAAGGATATAGGTTTCCATGGCGACAAACCACCCCGACTCCTGACTTTGGGCTATTCGATTATCGACCGCAAGTTTCTGAAAGCCCCATACGCGGAGCTGACGCCATAGCGCCGCGGCCATGGAGTTCACTAAGGCGTGTTCCGATTGCGTGGCGGGCTGGTGCTCTGCGAGAAGCGAATCGTAGAGGGCTTCGAATCGCGAGACGGATTCGCCCTTGAGGACGATGGAACTGGAAAGAAGGCCGTGACGGGTAGCGTTTCCTGCAGCGATTTGCTTGCCTTCGGGCGTGACAGGACCGTGTGATTTTGCGCCGTTGCTGCGCGAGGCTTCGATTTGTTTTTGTGTAGTCATGGGTATTACCGGCGAGTTGTGGGCTCGCGTGACTATCGTACGATGGGGTTTGGGGCGAGGGAGGGCGGGATGGCTGGATTTTGTTGAAAAGACGGGTTGAAATGTTTTCGGACCTTCGGTGATCGTTTGCCTTCGTTGAAGTGACCACTACCGCCGCCACCCTAGCGACGCGCACGATTCGGCGAGAATCCAAGTTCCTGAATCGAAGCAATCTGCACCAAGAATCGTATAAACTGAAGCTATGACGATTAAAGTAGAAGCCATTTACGAGAACGGAATTCTGCGTCCGCTGGAACAATTGGCGCTCTACAATGACGAACGCGTCACGCTCATCATTGAGCCCCATGACGACAACCTCGACCACGAGTATCTGGCGCAGGTCCGCGCCGAAGTGGCCAAACGTGGCAACCCGCCGCCGCCGACGATCGAGGAAATGCAGGACCATCTCAAAGATGTTCCCGGCTCCTTCGCCGACCTGATCGTGGAACAACGCGGTCCAAGATAACCAGTGAACTATTTCTTCGATTCCAGCGCACTCGCCAAACTGTTCCATCCGGAGCCTGGATCGGACAAAGTAATCCAGATCTATTCCGAGCACAGAAATCGCGCATTCACGTCGCGGTTGGCGGTGGTGGAACTAACCTCGGTCGCTGGTGTCAAAGTTCGCACCGGCACTATCAACAAGGAAAAGGCCGCAACATTCCTCGCAGACGTTGCGGAGAGCGCCGACTCGCAGCGTTTCATCATCCAACGAATCCTGGACGAAGATTACCGCCAGGCACAAACGCTGCTCACCCATTATGCGCAACAGCATAGCCTCCGAACACTTGACTCCTTGCAACTGGCCTCCGCAATACGTCTCCGCGCCAGGACCAACATAGACTATTTCGTCACCTCTGACCGCACGCTGGCCAAAGTTGCCAAGATGGAAGGCTTCACGGTCATCATTCCCGAAGAAGCCTGATGCCCCTCGGACTCAATAGCAGCAAATCGGGCAAGACCTTGCAAAAGTACGATTCTACAGCCCCTTACGGTGCACCTTCGGCACAAAAACCCCGCACCAAACAGCCTGAATCGTACCAGCCACAGCAGAGTCGATCGCTGCGGAGATGGTGGGAATATGCGGCCTCATCACCGGCCAATTGATTGTGGATAAAACCAGCACAGCAAATGCCCGCCCATGGAGGCGCTGCTGCATTTCCATATTTTTTTCGCCAGTCAAGAACAAGTCGAATCCAGCGAACTCGATCACTGGACTACAGCGCACCACGAACAGTTGTCGAGATCCAAAACGCCTTGCGAATTGGCTTCAATATGGAGCGTGAGCTTCTAGGAAGAATTGTTAACATTGAATCTCTCATTGAGAGGCATTTCGTTTCAGCCCAGGACGCTGTCAATAAAGAGAGCCTTACATCCCGCCTCGAGGAGCGCACAATTCGCCTTATTGAGGATCAAGAAGATAAATTCCTCAAAGTCGATCGATCCTTGATCCTTGTGGCTTCACCGACGGTTCCAACTGAATTGCGAACGCTGTTTTCGGACAAGGCAGGCAGCATTCGCCGGAACCTTGAAGATCCACCGGCGCTGAGGCAAAACGGCTGGTCTCTCCGTACATCAGATCACGCAAAGTTGATGCATGGCGAGTTTGTAAGAGTTAAGAGCCGTCACCTCATCATTGACCTATACAGGGACGGAACCATGATCTTCGGGGCCAGGGTCCATTCCGAGTTTCTTGCGTGGTCCGATAAGCAAGATTTGGAAATACATCCACTGGCTCTGATTGAGTTTCTTGCTAATTGTTTTAACTTCTACGAGCTAGTTGTTGACGACCTTCGCAATATTCCAGAGCATCTGAGATTTAAGATTCAGCTAAGAAATCTCCATCTTGCTGGAAAAAAGAATTCTTTACCAAGTGGCCCGGTTGGCAGCAACCCGCATTGGAAGGCCTTTGCTCGATTTCTAGTCGCACCAAGCAATAGCTGGATGACTGAAATTACAGTCTCAACAGCTTCCTTCAAACCCTATCAGGTAGCGTTTAGCCTCGTCCATGAGTTATACATTTGGTTCGGTCATATGGAAGAATCTATACCTTATGTAATTGGCGAAGGGGACAGTCGCGCCGTCGATGCAGATCAGATCGCAAATATTGGGTAAGCCATGCTGATAGTTAGGTATTTGCTGGGAATAGCACTCATCCCAAACGCAGAAACGCCCCGGACCATTGCCGGCCGGGGCGTTTCTGCTTCTTTTAATCGGGCGACGTCCTACTCCGGCGCCTCATGCGCCGCCCGCCATAGCCTTGGCGAAGGCGGGTCCCACCACAATAGCAAAAGCCCGCTGTTGCCAGCGGGCTATTTGTTAATCGGGCGACGTCCTACTCTCCCACGCACTCGCGCGTGCAGAACCATCGGGTCTGAGAGGCTTAACTGATTTGCTCCGGATGGGAATATATCGGCTCCGATCCGGCGACCGGATTCTGGAGCTTTCGATACAGAGCATCAGGCGCCAGGTCAATCTCACCTGGCCAGGTGGGGGCGCCATGCTCTAACCCAACCTCTGCGAAAAATTTTGGATCACTCAGCGGCGCTAACGCGCCCGTAAAGTCGGATAAATTCAATCTCACGATTCCGGTCACACCATCCGCAAACCGCAGCCAAAGCCCGTCGTTGCTTACAGCTTTCACTTCTAAAATGTCCCAGTACATTCAGCCCTCCATTACCTCAATGGCGCAATCTTGTGGGGTGCACTGTTTGCGCGGGCCAATCGCCAGTCTTCCCGGAGTTCCTCTTGATGAAGTTCAGCCCAATCGAGAACCAATTCGAGCGCCCGCCGCGGAAGCTCTCCTTCCAATATCTCGAGCGCTTCGATTGCAATGGTCGCCTGGAATTCACCATAGATCGCATGAAAATGCGACGGATCGTGATCGTTGTAGTACATCCGAATCAGAATCCCATAGAAAGAACTGATGGTCGGCATCCCATTAGATTATCGCACACACGCACAAACGCCCCGTCCATTGCTGGCCGGGGCGTTGCGCTTCTTTAAATCGGGCGACGACTTACTCCGGCACCTCGTGCGCCGTCCGCCGATCGTAGATCCGCCATAGCTTTAGCGGAGGCGGAAGCCTTGGCGAAGGCGGGGCCAACTGAAATAGCAACAGCCCGCTGTTGCCAGCGGACTGTTGCCAGCGGGCTGTTTGCTAATCGGGCGACGTCCTACGCTCCCACACACTCGCGAGTGCAGTTATGCAATGTGGACAGGTCTGCTAAAACAGCAGCTTCAATCCTAATTGCACCTGCCGCGCGGTAGCATTCCCGCTCAGGCCTGTAATTACCCCGAAACTGGTTGAACTGATATTGCCATTCGGATTGCCGAACGTTGGCGTATTCGTCAGATTGATGGCCTCACCGCGAAACTGCAGCCGCATTGACTCGCGGATCACAAAGTTCCTCAGTAATGAGAAATCCAGATCCTTAAAAACATCCGTGCGTGTCCGAGGCAAGTTACGCCCGGCATTCCCATAAGTGAATGAAGGCGCGGCAACGAATGCGGCGGGATTCAACCAGTGTTCGATTGTAGCGTCCGGGCGGCTGGGGTCGCCCACTGCATTCGGCCGGAATCCCCCAAATGCCGGTGCATTCTGCGTCACGGCAATCGGATCACCGCTCTGTAGCGTAAGAATCCCATTCACCTGCCACCCATTCGCAATCGCCCGCAACACCGGGTTCGCCAACTTTCCGAACGGCAAAGCATAACTTCCGGTGGTCACAAGACGGTGCGGCAAATCGATCGTCGAAATCGACCTTTCGGCTCGCAAATTGTCCCAGTTCTGAACACTGTTGCTCCCAGCCGCACCAAAAGAACCGCGCAGCGTATCGTCAATCACCTTTGAGAATGCATAAGAAGCCAGCAACGACACTCCGGAGGAAAACCGCTTCTCGAGCCGCAAGGTCATGGCATGATAAATGGAGTTCCCCCAGTTCTCCAGCCCGCTGTTGCCAGTGTATTGCGGATACGTGCTCAGTAGAGTCGAATTCGTTACTTGCGTCAGGCTTAGAGGTCCACTCTTTATGATCGCGGCAAACGGATTCGCAACCAGTTGCTGCAACTGCGTGCCTAACTTCAACGCATCCTGCGGCAAATGATGGTAAGCGAAGGATGCGGGGAGAGACACGCCACGGTTGCCTTCGTAACCAATTTCGATCAACCACTTGCCAGCCAGTGCACGCTGTATGTTCATGCTCCACTGCTCGCTATATCCGCCCCACAACGACCGCGGGTTGGCGCCAACGGACGTCCCCAGGCCAGTGGACATTCCCTGGCTTGAGCCAACCGGCAACGCGATGCCCCCAGGATAGGGGTTTGAAATTGTATTCAGCGGCGTCAACCCGCCATCCGCCGAAGTAGTCATCGCACTGTTAATAGTGAAGCCCGCCTGCCCCAAGCGCGACGAGATGCCCGTGATCGGCAAATAGAAGATGCCAAACGACGCCCTGACCACAGTCCGCGCGGCCACCTGGTAAGCCAACCCAATCCGTGGCGCAAAATCCTTCCAACGCGAATCGCGATCTCCCCGCCCAATGCCACTTTGGCCGACGTAAAGCATTGCTCCGCGCAGCGCGATTCCGTTGAGATTATACTGTGCTGCTGGATCGAAGTTAGTAATTGCATTGTAGCGATCATAAAACGGCGACTGATACTCCCATCTTATGCCCGTATTCAGTGTCAGCTTCGGAGTAATTTTCCAGTCATCCAGGGCATACAATGAATAATAATGTTCGCTATAACCAACCGTAGCGGATCGCGTTGCATTTCCGCTAGCGGGTGTTCCCAAAAGGAAGCTCGCAAAATCGAATCCCGCCGCTGATGACGCCGTGTTCGGATTCGGCCCCTGCGTGAAACTCCGGTTGAAATTGAACGTCAACGAATCCCCAGTCAACTGCGAATCGAAGCCCCGGTAATAGCGGATCTCTCCCCCAAACTTGCTCGTATGCGCCCCATGAATCCAAGTCAGTCCACCATTGCCGCTCAGCGTCGAGTTCGTCTTGCGGATCTGGTCCCCAGGATCCGCCCCAATCGTGGAAACATCGCTCATTGCAAAGCGGGGAAAGATATTCTGCTGCATCTGAGAATTCAAGCTCGCCGGCAGTCCGATGGTGCTCACATCGAAACCCAGGCTCCTGGTTTGCCGGGGCGTCTTGTAGTCGTTGTATCCAAACCTGCCGTCGAATACCAGATTCGGCCGGATGGAATCGGAATAGCCCACAATCCCACTATTGCGGATAAACGTGATATCGGAAGTGTTGGGCTCGGCCAAGTTACCAAAGTAATTCGCTAATCCTTGCGGCGTCTTATCCCGCGTATATCTAACAAACACCCTCCGCGCCGCGGAAAAGTAATGGTCCCCGCGCACGCCGATCAGTAACTTGTCCAGGGGCGCCGATGCCAAACCAAAGTAGTTGTTGGCGTGCGTCACTGCCGCTCCAGGCACATTCGCCGAAGCATAATAGCCCAACACCTTCTGTGAGATCGGATTGATTCGATTCGCAGGAATTACATTGCCCGGAAACGCATCGCGAAAATACGTGCCTGCCGCGGCAGGATTCGGCCGCGTCGTCGTAGGATCGAACACATTGATCACCGCCCCTTGCGCAGTCAATGTCTGCGAAAAGTCGCCCTTTTTCTGCAGATCCGTTGGCACCGTGCGGAACGTCTGGCTCAAACTCCTTTGCTTGTACTCCTCCCAATTGATAAAGAAGAAGCTCTTATTCTTGCCGTTGTAAACCTTTGGAATGAGCATCGGACCGCCACCGGCAATTCCAAAATTGTTATAGTTGAAAGCGGTCCTTGCCGCGCCAACCCGATTCGCAAAAAAATCGTTTGCGTTCAATGACCGGTTTCGGAAAAACTCAAACAACGCGCCGTGATACTCGTTGGTGCCGGCCTTGCTCACAACGTTCACCACACCGCCGCCCGTATGCCCATACTCGGCACTGGCATTATGCGTGATGATGCGGAACTCTTCCGTTGCATCTACGGAGAGGCTGATTGTCAGTTGCCCGAAAAACATCTCATCCGCAGCGACTCCGTCCACCAGTGGATTGTTGGCGCTCGGCGCGCCGCCCCCGATCGATGCGTTCATACTATTCAGCGCCGAACGGGAAATATTGCCCAGGTTCGCCGTTGGCCGCACCCCAGGAATTAGCGACATCAATGCCGTAATATTCCTGTTCACCATCGGTAGATCTACAATCTTCTGGTTGGTAACAACAGCGCTTAATGCCGAACTCTCCGATTCCAACAGCGCTGCGGCGCCAGTCACTTCCACAGTCTCACCGACCGTTCCAAGCTTCAGTTCGAAATCAACACGCACGGTTTGCCCTTCGTCAAGCTCAAAACCGGTTCGCCGGCCGACCTGAAAGCCAGACTTTTCCGCCGACACCGAATACTTGCCACGAGCTAGCGAAGGTGCCGTATAGTAGCCATCGGAATTCGTTTCAACAATACGCTCTTGCCCCGTATCGGAATTGCGGACAGCCACTTTGCAACCGGGGGTCGCCGCCCCCGATGGGTCAATCACACGCCCGGTAATTTGCGTGCTTTGCGCACTGGCAATAGTGAGGAACAACGTGCCAACCAGCACTTGAGTCGTTATCTTGCCAAACAAATGCGTGAGGGAAATAGGTACGGATGGATGCAGACTGAGCATATCCGAGAATATGCCATCACATCCCCAAACTAAAGCAAATGCAAGTTGTTAACTTGTTACGTAACACGTTTCCAGACTCATGGAGTGATAATCTTATGCGTCCGGTAGCGGTGTTTCGTCGGCAGGTTCAAGTCTGTCGACGCTTCAATCACAACCTGGTACGATTGTGGCCATTTTGCAACTCCGCTCGCCTTGAACCGCGCTGCCAGATCATTCAAAGATCCCTGAGAAGAGAAAAACTCTTGCGCCGCCTGCGTGCCTGCTGAGGTAAGCCCGGAAAACACCACCGTCTGCGTAGGCCGGGAATCCCCTTGGTCGTCGACCAATACGCTAATCACGCCCAGGTTATCATCGCCCTTTGCCCGCCGGTACGCCTCCGGTTCCCCGCTCCCCGGCTTACCGTTCATGACCGCTTCCCACCGCGAGACCGGATCATAACGTACCTGCAGAGGCGCATTGCTTAATGCGTTTCTGATCGAATTGCTGTACTCGGGATTCCCAAACAACATTACGTTGCGCCCGCGAAGCGCATATGACTTCAACACTCGCTCAGGCAACAACTGGTGCTTCACGCCATTGGCCGCGAGAATTTTTACTGCGCTCATTGCCCCCGCCATATCGCCCCACAATGGCGATCCGACATTGGGGTGCAATAGAATCGTTCTGCCGGCCGGAGGCGTTGACGACTCGTAATACCAATGCCGCAGCGCCTCATCCTGACTCAAGTGCGGATACCATCGCTCATTCCTTGGCGTTTCACCAGATTCAAATTCCCTCGCCCAGAACTGCTTCGGAATAGCCACAACCACCAGCACATCTGCATTTGGCTGTAGCAACGGGCCCCATGCCTGCTTAACAATCGCCGGACTCCCATCCCTCGCTTCCGGGCGCACCACCAGCAAGTAAACGCCCAGCAAAATCAAGAACATTGTGAAAGCACCCAGACCAAAGAGAATGAAAGGACTCTGACTCCTGCGGGGCTTCTCCAACTCCGCAGGAACCGTATCGGTTTCCACCTCTAATTCAGGCTGGCCAGCTTCAAAGTAGGGGACATAGCTGCCTTTCGGCAGCACGATTCTCATTCCAGCCGATGGCAACTCTTCCCGGTAGTAATCTTCCAATTTGCGGCGCAACGCATGTGCCCGGCTCCTTACCGAAGAATCCGCCTCCGGCGAAAAGTCCTTCGGCCGGCCTAGCGCCCCCGTGGCGATGCTATACTCCGTAATCGTTCCAGCATTCCCCGAAATTTCGCATTCGCAAATGTATTTCAAGAAGCGGATCAGCAACTCGCTCTTCTGAAATGTATGGCTCTTCAGAACCTGTTCCAGCGCGAATCGCTTATCGTCCGGGCTCACCAATCCAGCTGGCATTTTGGCTGTACTCGATTTCACTTCTCCATACTACAACCGTTTTTGTCTGTTAGGTGCATGCATGTGCTTTCCGTGCCGGTCAGTTTACACGATAATCATCTGGTGTCATCTTTCAGCCTTAGAAACTCATTATTGTTGATTGCGGTATCAACTGCTCTCTACGCGCAATCCCCATCCGAAAGCTATGATGTTGTGATTGTCGGCGGAAGTTCCGCGGGTGTTGGCGCCGCCATCGGTGCTGCCCGGCTTGGTGTCCGCGTCGCACTTATCGAAGACACTCCCGTCCTCGGTGGCATGCTCTCTAACGGCATCTCCAATATCGACGCCTATTCCCGGGCATCCATGAGCGGCGTCTTCGAAGAATTCCGGCAACGCGTCAAATCCCATTACGCCGCCTACAACGCCGCCAATCCAAACCTCGCCGCCAGACGCGCCAAGTTTCTCGCGGAGCCTACAGCAAGACCGAGAACCGACATCCGGCCCATCGATCCCGGTTCCTATTGGGGCAACGACCCTGGCGAAGGCGGAGTGTGGGAGCCTCAAGTTGCCGACCAGATCCTAAAAGAGATGCTCCAACAGTATCCCAATATCAAGGTCTTCTATCGCCGCTTCGCTACCGCTGTCATCCGGGTCAATCGTAAGGTCGTCGGCATTGTCTCGGAAGAGGCCTCCGCATCCTATGCCTACGCCCCAGCTAAGCCCAACTCCCGCCTCATTCTCTACGCTTCAAACTTTGTCGATGCCACGCATGAAGGCGATATCGCCGCCTGGGCCGGCGCACCCTACCGTGTTGGACGCGAACCTCGCAGTCCCGAGGAACCGCACGCTGGCGAAATCTACGTTCAGGAGCAGACTGCGGAACTGGTAATCGGCAGTAACGGACGGCAGGATGCCGCCCCGGCAGGCTACATCCTCCGCCTTGGCATCCAGTGCAACTACGATGCCGCGAAGGACGACTCCCATCTGTTGAAGTCGCCCCCACCCAATTACGACCCCTCTCTCTACTCTGCCATTAAGAACGATCCCAAACGCTCGGCTTGTCTCGGCGAGACGGCTCTGCCCAACTCTCAAATCGAATGGAATGGATCGGAATTCCGGGCTGGGCTGGACCGCGCTTACTGGCGCTGGCCCGAAGCGACTCGTGAAGAACGCCGCGACATGTATGAGAAGTTCAAGAACGTCGCCCTCGGCTATCTTTATTACCTGCAGACGGAGCTAGGCTACAAGCACATGGGACTACCGAAGTCGGCTTGGCCGGGAAACGGACACATCCCCTACCGCGTGTTCACTCGGGAAGGCCGCCGCATCATTGGCGACCAGACACTGAACGAGCAGAATGTGAACGCCTTCCTCGGTGCAAACGGTCTTCGTCCTCCCTTCTTCACTAACAGCATCGGCCTGGCGCACTACCCCATCGACGCAAAACCAGTAGAGCCCAAGCGCGACAACCTGACGCCGGAAATGCTCGGCAACGGCAACATGTACCTTACCGGAGTAACCACTGCAACACAGGTCCCCTACGGCGCGATGCTTCCCCAACGCATAGAAAACCTTCTCGTAGCAGCCGCCATTTCCACTACACACGTTGCATTTTCATCGATCCGACAGGACCCTTTCTGGATCGTACTCGGCCAAGCCGCCGGTATTTCAGCTGCCATGAGCGTGAAACAAGGAATCACGCCTCGCCAACTAGCCGTTGCCGGCCTTCAAGACGAACTTCTAAAACAGAAGATCAAACTTGTCTATCTGCGGGACGTTCAGCCCACACACCCACAGTTTGCAGCCATCCAACGCTTGGCTCTTAAAGGCGTCATCGCCGAGCGGGCGGACCGTACGTTCGGACCGGATGAACCGCTGACCCGCGCAGCAGCCGCAGCCATGCTGGTAAAAGCATTTGACCTCTGGCCAAGCGTTACCCATTCGCATTTCCCGGACGTTCCCTACACGCATCCCGAGTTCAAAGCCATCGAAACTCTAACCGACAATGGCATGCTGGAAGGAATCGGATTCATTCCACTCTGGCGCAAACGTGGCGAGTTCGACGCCAAACGGGATGCAGGCTACCAATCCCAGGAATCGTACGGTAACTTTGAGCCAGACAGGCCAATTTCCACCGCCGAGTTCGTCGCAATCATCCGGGCAATCAAAGAGCGCGGGATGCTCTCACCGGGCAAGGCCGAATATATACGCATCCCAACAACACTTCCAATGCCCCCGAACGGGCCTCTGACGCGGGCGATGGCGTGCCAATATCTGGAATCTGTCCAATGAACAAAGGACGAATTTCAACACCGAGGCATGAAGTCAGTTCTGAACAGCCATCCCACCCCGCACTATTCCGCAAGGACCCGATGCGTCTTGTATGTGTAGCGAAGCGGAAGATTCCCTTCGATGGTTGCGTGCACCACAACCTGATACGACCGAGGTAGAGCCTTATTCTCTCCACCACCGAGATGCTTCAGCAACTCCGTCAAGGAGTTCGGCGAGGAGAAATACTCCACCGCAGCCTGCGTTCCTGCCGAAGTAAGACCGGAGAAGGCGACTTGCCGGCTGGGTCGGTTTTCTCCAGACCCACCGACCCTACTTCCAGTTACTGTGATCAGACCGTAACAATCCTCAACGCGATCGCGTTTGAAAACCGGGGCTTCTCCGGCTGCGGGGTTTCGGTTCACTAGAGCACTGGCAGATTCCCAAGGGGATTTCGGATCATAGCTCACTGAAAATGGAGCATCCCGCAACAAAGCTTGTATGGCGGGACTATATTCAGGGTTGCCGATAAGCAGGACGTTGCGGTCCCGAAGCGCGTATGCCTGAAGCACCCGTTCCGGCAGCACCTGATGACGGATGCCATAGCCAGTCAGAGTCTTCACAGCAACAAGCGCTCCTGCCGTGTCGCCCCATAATGGAGAACCTGAGTTGGGATGTAACAGCAAGGAAGAGTGGTCTGGAGGGTGCGACATACCAAAAAACCATTGTGGAAGCAGTTCACCCGGTCGAATTTCGGGATACCATCTTCCGTTCTTGGGGATCGAGGATCCGGCGATGTCGCGCACCCATAGCTGTTTGGCAACAGCTACTACAACGAGCACTTCGGAATCTTTGTCTAGTAGCGGCCCCCAGGCTCGTGCCAATACGTCAGGAAGTGCAACTCGCTTCGCATCCACGCCACCGGCTGAGTGAATGACGGTTGTTGCGGCGAGCGTTATGGCAACCCCAGCCAAGAATGCTAGCAGTAACCGATGATTGGATCGCCCAAAGCGAACTGCCGCCGAAGGTGCAACCTCAGGTGGGAACTTGCTCTCCCCAGGTTCCGGCGCGACAAATTCGGGTACGTAGGCGCCCTTGGGCAGAACAATCTTTACTTCAGCGCTGTTGAGTTCATCGCGGTAGCAAGCTTCGAGTTTTTTCCGTAGGGCATGAGCACGGCTACGGACGGAAGAGTCGCGATCCGGGGAAAAGTCTTTGCCTCTTCCGAGCGCTTCAGTTGCGATCCAATACTCCGAAAGACGGTCCGTCTCTCCGGCGATCTCTTTTTCGCAGACGTACTTCAGAAACTTAATGAGAAGGTCTGATTTGTGAAATGTTCGGCTAGAGAGAACCTGATTAAGAGCAGCCAGTTTTTCTGCAGCGCTCAAGATTGCCATGTGTCACTCGATGAACTGTCCTCAGTATATAACATCCCCCTGGCGAGTCTTTACTTCTCTATTGCCGGGACCAGATTGAGAGTCAACACCTGGTCGTCTTTCAGAAGACGTTCCTTTAACGTTTTGTATTTGATCGCTTGGACCGCGCACTGCTGTTCCAACGCAGTCGCGGCAGCCGTCGCCGCGGCCTGACCAAGGGCCATGAATGTCCACTCGAGGCGAATTGCGCCGTAAGCGACATAGCTGGACGAAGGGCATGTAGGCGTCAGAATGTTCAATGCCTGATCCTCCCTTGGCGTCAATGCGCGGTAGGAGATTCCGAAAGGGCCCCAGCCCTTAGTGTGAAACACATAACCTTCGTTGTAAGCCGCGCCATCGCGAACAATACAGCGGACAGCGTGCAAATCCGGTGGCCAGAAGGCCACCGCAACGGGATCTGCAACTGGTTCAGGATTGATACTGAGCGTATGGTGCTCAGTAATCATATAATCGGATACCAGCCGCCTTCCGCAGCGGACATATAGTTGCCTTGGCCAGCCATTGTTGTCACTGAATTCATCCTGGCACAGGCCCCAGCCTCTCCACTCGGAGCGCACCGATTCCGGCAATTTTGGATCGTTTGCCATGAACCATACAAGGCCATGAGTAAATTGCTTGTGCTCGTCGAAAATGCGTTTCCTTGTTGCATAGCTGCCTTCTGGCCAGTCATGGTTCATGCCGTACAGGCCGCCATTCAGGTCGGTCTTGCCATTTGGCAAACGGGCGGCAGGAAACGGCAATTTGCCGCCGGCAAGAGCATAACGGCGGTAAACCTCATACAGGCCCGGATCGTAACCGGAAGGTTTACCGATAGGGAGGTGATTGCTTGTCTCGCGTGTTAAACAGAGGCGAAACCCAAACCCCATGATGCGGCGATCCGCGGCGCCCGGTTCACCGAGCGACTCGTCCTTTATAGTGGGAATCAGTCCGCTCGAAGGATCACCTGGGATCCGGTACGGATCAACCCGTTCCGTGAACTGGTGGAAGTCGTTCACGCCGCGGATTCCATTCGTCGTCTCCCCGTAGAGCGAATTACCTTCGCGGCCGGAGGCTGTGGTGATTCTGGCCGCTGCTAACAGGTCTCCTTCCATGGTGGCATCAATGAATATCGAACCGGAGAAGGTTTCGCCCGACTCCATCCGGATCGCCCGTACCCGCTTTACCTGCCCTCCCCAATCCACTGCGGATGGAAGAGGCTCTCGCAAGCGCACGCCTCTGACGATAGCGACGGAGGCCTCGCGCAACAGATCCTCAAACACGCTCTCGGCCACACTCGATTCAAAGCGATATACCGGTGCTGCGCTGCCATATTTTCTACCAACCCGAAGGTAGAATTCACGAGCCAAGCCGCCAACCGCATAATCGTTCTGAAACCAATGATTATTGATGTCGCTGGCTCCCAAGCCATCTACCGAAATTCCGCCCACTTGGCGCTCCGGAGCCAAAAGCAGTACCCTCTTCCCCAATCGGGACACCTGCACCGCCGCAATCACCCCTGCAGCGGTCCCGCCGTAGACCACGACATCCGCGAAGCGAGTCCCGGGATTGGCGCCGGCCTGGGAGGCCAGCGCCGCACCCGGCATCATTTGCAGAACACTCCTGCGCGTCAGATTGTCCATATCAAAAAGTCAATTTCAGGCCGAGTTGAATTTGACGGGGAGCGCTGTATCCGCTCACTGAGGTAATTGTGCCGAAATTCGAGGCGCTGATGTTGGAAGCCGGCGTCCCAAACGTCGGCGTATTGGTGAGGTTCTGCGCCTCACCGCGGAACTGCAGCCGGAATCGTTCCTGGATAGGAAATGTCCGCAGTATTGAAAAATCCAGGTTTTTGAAATTATCTGTGCGCGTCTTTGGCAGGTTGCGCGGCGCATTCCCGTATGTGAAAGGACCAGCTGGGGTGAACGCCTGAAGATTCAGCCAGTGATCAATTGTCGGGTCCTGATTGGTTGGATCGCCAACAGCGTTTGGACGGAAACTTCCAAGGGTAGGCGTGTTTTGGGACACGGCGATCGGGTCTCCGCTTTGCAGTGTCAATATTCCGTTGATCTGCCAGCCGGAGACTATCTGCTTGACTATCCGATTGCTCGTGCCGCCCAAAGACAGCGCATAGCTGGTGGAGAGTACGAAACGTTGCGGAAGATCGATTGTGGAAATTGCCCGCTCTGCCCGCAGATTGTCCCAATTAACTACGCTATTGGAACCACTCGCGGCAAATGCGCCTTTCAGCATATTGTCAATCGTTTTCGAATACGTGTATGCTGCCAGCACGGACAAGCCGGAAGAAAATCGCCTTTCGAATCTTGCAGTGAGAGCATGATATATGGAATCGCCCCAATTCTCAAGCCCGCTAGCGCCAAGGTATTGAGGGTAGAACTGCAGTAATGTCGCCTGTGTTACCTGCGGCACGCTGAGCGGCCCGGTTGTGATTACGCGAGCATATGGATTGGCCGAAAGTTGCTGTAGTTGTGATCCGAGCTGAAGCGCTTGCTGCGGAAGGTGGCGATAGGAGTAAGAAACCGGAAGTGAGACCCCTCGATTGCCGCTATAACCAGCTTCAAGTAGCCATTTCCCGGCAAATTCTCTTTGCATGTTGAAGCTCCACTGTTCACTGTATCCACCCCAAAGCGAACGCCGATTTGCAGAGACGGAGGTACCTAGGCCAGTGGCCAAACCTTGAGCGGATCCCACCGGAACAGCGATCCCGGAAGGATATGGGTTGGAGAGAGAGCCCGAGGGAGTCAGACCTCCGTCCAACGATGTTGTCATGGCACTGTTAAGCGAGAATCCGGTTTGCCCCAGACGCGCCCCATTGCCGGTGACCGGAAGAAAGTAGAGCCCGTAAGCCGCCCTGACTACTGTCTTCGGAGCGAGCTGATACGAGATGCCGAGCCTCGGCGAAAAATCCCGCCACCGCTGGTCTCGATCGCCGCGGGGCAACCCATTTGTCGCCGGGTAAGCAAGGCCGCCAATGAGTGGGACACCGTTCAAGTTATACGACGCGTTCGGGTCGAAATTTGTAATGGCATCGAAACGATCGACAAACGGGGACTGGTAGTCCCATCGCACGCCGGCGTTTACGGTGAGCCGGGGCGTTAGTTTCCAGTCATCTTGCGCATACAATGCAAAGTAACGCTCACTATAAGTAACTGCCGCCGCCCGCGTCGCATTTCCGCTCGACGGCGAACCGAGCAGGAAAGTGGCGACACCGAAACCGGCAGTGGCCGCTGCGACATTGGGATTAGGGCCTTGCGTGAAGCCCCGATCGATATTGAACGTCAGAACATCGCCACTCAGTTGCGAGTTAAAGCCCCGATAAAGCCTTGCTTCGCTTCCGAACTTACT
The DNA here is from genome assembly GCA_903881085.1 of uncultured Acidobacteriia bacterium. Lineage (GTDB taxonomy): Bacteria > Acidobacteriota > Terriglobia > Bryobacterales > Bryobacteraceae > CAIRSA01. Next base: position 3,047 of record CAIRSA010000115.1, on the reverse strand, counting down.
TATATGCGTGCCATGTACCCAGGTCAATGCTCCCCCGGCTGTATAAGTGCTATTGTTCTTGTTAATCTGGTCGCCAGGATCGGAGCCAAGGGTGGAGACGTCCGCTATGTTGAATCGCGGGAAAATTCTCTGTTGAACCTGGCTGTTCAAAGAGGCGGGCAGGCCGAGGGTTGACAGGTCGAATCCTAGGCTGCGGTTGTTACGCGGCGTCTCATAGTCATTCCATCCGATTCGCGCGTCAAAGAGCAGGGCAGGACCCAGCGTCTCCATGTAACTCAGAACCGCGCTATTACGTATGAAGATAAGATCGGAAGTGTTTGATTCGGCCACGTTTCCGTAGAAATTAGGCACTCCTTGCGGCGTGGTATCGCGTGTGTATCTAGCAAAGATTCGGCGATTGGGGGTAAAGTAATGGTCCACGCGGGTTCCGGTGATGTTCTTATCGATCGGCTGCGAGGCCAGAGCAAAGAAGTTGTTGGCCTGCGCGAAACGGGTGCCAGCCTGATTTGCAGCGGGAAAATAGGCGATACTTTTTACAGCTACGGGGCTTAGACGGTTTGCGGGAATCACGTTTCCGGAGAACGGATCGCGAATGTATGAGCCAGGGTGCGAAGGATCCGGGCGGGTCGTGGTCGGGTCGTAGATGGTGATGAGTTGCCCTTGGGCGCTCAGAGTCTGGGAGAAATCGCCGCTTCGCTGCAGACTGGTAGGAACTGATCGAATCGTCTGGCCTGGAGTCCGCTGGTTAAACCCCTCCCAATTGAAGAAGAAAAATGTTTTATTCTTTCCGTTATATACATTCGGCAGGAGTATCGGTCCGCCGATGGCCAGGCCGTAGTTGTTGTAGCTGAACCCTGGGCGGGTGATCCCGGCACGGTTGGCGAAGAAATCGTTGGCGTTCAGCAGACGATTACGAAAGAACTCAAACAGCGATCCGTGGAAGTCATTAGAGCCAGCTTTGCTCACGATGTTCACTACCCCCCCTCCAGTGTGCCCGAATTCGGCGGCGGCATTGTGGGCGATGATCCGGAACTCTTCTGTGGCGTCGACCGAAAGGCTGATCGTGATTGAGCCGCTTTCAAACTCGTCCGCTGCGACGCCGTCCACCATGGGATTGTTGGCGCTTGGCGCGCCACCGCCGATGGAGGCCGCAAAACTTCCCAGCGCCGATCTGGACATGCCCCCAAGATTTGCCGTCGGCCGCACTCCCGGCAGCAGTGCTGTAAGGCCCATGATGTTCCGGTTCATGAGAGGCAGATCTACAACCTTCTGGTTAGTAACCACGGCGCTGATCGAGGCGTTTTCCGTTTCGAGCAGTGGGGCTGCACCGGAGACTTCCACTGTTTCACCGACCTTGCCGAGTTTCAGATCGAAGTCCAGCCGCGCCACTTGTCCTTCGTCCAGAACAACGTCGGAGCGCTTAGCAACCTGGAACCCGGTCTTTTCAGCGGACAAGGTATAGTGTCCGCGAACGAGCAAGGCTAACGCGTAATACCCCTCTCCATTGGTCTCAATTCTGCGCTCGACACCGGTGTCGCCATTGTGAAGGGTCAGCTTCGCGCCGGGAACAGGAGCCCCCGTGGGGTCTGAGACGCGTCCAGTAATCTGTGCGTTTTGTGCGCAGAGACCTGATAGGAACACGAATCCAAGAAGGCACAGCTTGGTACATGAAGAAAGGGACCGGTGCAACGGAGCACAAACGGCGAGTGTTGGCATAACAGGATATTACGCATAGGCGAAGAAAACAGCGAGCAAAAGCTTGTCTAGAACTGTTGCGCAACAGTCGCCAGACAGTGAGATCTGGTTAAGATTCAAATAGATTCAAGCGTGTGTGAATTGAGCCGTGGTCTGTGCATCAGCAGCTTAGCCCCAAACGCTCAAACGCCCAGGACCATTGCTGGCCCTGGTGTTTTTGCTTCTTTTAATCGGGTGAGGTCAACTCCGGCGCTTCATGCGCCGCCCGCCGATCACAGATCCGCCGTAGCTTTAGCGAAGGCGGAAGCCTTGGCGAAGGCGGGGCCTACTGAAATAGGAAAAGCCCGCTGTTGCCAGCGGGCTATTTGTTAATCGAGCGACGTCCTACACTCCCACACACTCGCGCGTGCAGTACCATCGGGGCTGAGAGGCTTAACTTCCGTGTTCGGGATGGGAACGGGTGGGACCCTCTCGCTAGGATCACGAAGAAGTGAGGTCGCAACAGCCAGTAATGACCGGCGGGACTACGGCCGCTTGGCTTCCATATAAGTTCTCAGAACTGCGTTAATCCGAGTCTGGTAACCCTTTTCGAGCCTCAGCCATTCAATCAAATCCGCATCCAGACGAATTGTAACCGTCTCTTTAGGCCGAGGCAAAACGACCTGCGCTTTCTGCCAGAATTTTGCGTCTGTGGCATGCGCCTCCGGATCGTCGCTAATACCAATCCTGATCTCCTCGCTGCTTAGTGAACGAAGGCGATTCCAATCCGTGGCACTCTGCTTCCCCGATATTTTGCCAGTATGCTTCTCTTTCATGACGCTCTGCCCTCCATGCTGAAATAATCCGCCGCTCGGTTCCCGAAACCTCCGTATAGATCGCGGTGATCTCGATACCGTTCACGACGCCGATTGGGTAAATCCGGACCTCACCATATTCAAACCTGTCATCGAGACGTTCCAGCGTGGGACCTTCAAAGATCCGAATCGCGACGTCTAACGAAATCCCATGAACTAAAAGATTCTTCCGGTTCTTGCGCGGATCCCAAGCGTATTTCATATGATCCTATTTACATTATGTATTTACAACCGCCCGAGTGCAAGGGGTTCACATCACGATGACTGCCCATCGGCGTTTATTGGTGGCAATCGTTTTTTAAAATCCGCACCCCAATCGCACAAACGCCCCGGACCATTTCTGGCCGGGGCGTTTGTGCTTCTTTTAATCGGGCGACGTCCTACTCTCCCACACACTCGCGCGTGCAGTACCATCGGGGCTGAGAGGCTTAACTTCCGTGTTCGGGATGGGAACGGGTGGGACCCTCTCGCTAGGATCACCCAGAACTTTTGAGCTTT
>CAIRSA010000114.1 GCA_903881085.1 uncultured Acidobacteriia bacterium | reverse complement strand
CACCGACTTCCTGCGCGGGCATGTAGACGGCTTCCATCTGCAGACCCGGTTCGCTCAATCCGCTCTTCTTGAGCAGTAGCTGCTGAATCATTCGCGCCGCTTCCAATTCGCCGGAAAGCCTTTGCCGCTCACGCCGGTCTGCCGCAAGCCTGCGGAACAATAAAGCCAGAATCGTCACCGATACGAACAACCAGAAAATGTCGTCAATCCGGACATGGTATGGACCAACGGCGATGTGCGGAATCTTTTGTAAGCCGAATGTGGTGACAGCCTGCGCAAATGCAATTGCGTTAAAGTACAACAGTTGAAGCCACATAAGGCAGAAAGAGAAGGAGGACAAAAGCAAGACCATGCGCAAGGCGTGCTGATCCCCGGTGGCGCCTTTCAAGGCGATTCGCCGCCAGTCCCACAGAATGAGACAAAAGCCAAGGAAGGAAACCCACGCATAAGCGGGAAATCCTATGAGCCAGATCGGATTGAGGGAACTGGTCTGCAATGCAACCAAGGCGCCGCTCCAGCCCACCCATAGTGCCGCTCGCAGTTTCCACGAGTTGTAGCCAAGGGCTGCAAACACGAACTCCACAAAGAATGGAACTTGAAAGTTCCCGAATACAAACTCCGGGGTGATGCCAATGCGATTGAAGGGCCGCACATCGGCGAGCAACGCAAGAGACAAGTAGGATGACGCAAAGGCCCTGGCAAAGGATACCAGGGAAAACCACAGCAGTTCTTTGCGCTCGCGCTCACTTAGCCATCCCAACAAGCTGAGCAACCCGATGACGGCGAACACTGCGGCAAACGCCAGTTCCGGCGAATGACGAATAAAGCGCTGTTCCAATTGGTTGCGCCCGGCATCCCTCGGCGCGTGAACGCTGTCTGTTAACCAATAGGGGCCCATATCGGGCAATCTCCAATTGGGATGGTAAAAAAGAATGCCGCGCACGCGGAGGGCGATCCGCAGCGAACCATCCGGCGGAATCACTTCCGGAGGAATCTCAAACGTGCGGGCGCGGGGAATGAGCGCGTCTTCAAACGAATCGAAATTGACTGTTGCGCCGATGCGTTTCCCGTTTACGTAGACTTCGTAAACGTCTTGAATGGCGCCGAGCGTCAACGAGACTTGGGTCCGGTCGGCGGCAGCGGGCAGTTGCGCGCTGCGCCGCAACCAGTAGCTTTTGCCATGAAAGTAGGTTACCCCACGCGGCAACTCCAGGGCGGACCAGGAGCGATCGTCAAATTCAGAGGCGGCGTAGGCGGGCCGGTCGTCAGGACTCATCCGCCAGGGGCCACTGAGATCCACCAAAAACCCGCTACTTTGTGCCGTGCCAGGCGCGGGCGCGATCTGCGCCATTGCGGCAGAGGCGATCATACACACCAGAAGAATCTTCATGCTTTCCTCCGAACCGTCACCACGGTGATGTCATCGTTCTGACACGAGCCTTCGTGCTGCACATCTGGCCCGGAGTATGATCGTAGTATGCGAGTCAAGACATCCGTAACACTGCCCAGCGCTCTGCTCAAGGAGATTGATCGCCTCGACGACAACCGCTCTGCCTTCCTGGAGCGCGCCGCTGTCGCGTACATTGGCAAGCGGGTCAAATCCGAACTCGACGCCCGAGACGCCGCCATTCTTGAGCGTGTCGCCGGCGAACTCAACGAGCAGTCCGATGTGCTCGAGTTCCAAGGGATGCCGAAGTCGCTGTCCAAGCCGAAAGGGCGTACCAGGTAAATGCAGCGCGGCGACTTGTTTTTGGTCACCAGGAATGGGGCGCAAAAGCCAGGAAAAGCTCCAGCAAACGATCCTAAGAGGCAGCGTGTGTTTGTGGTGGTCAGCCGCCAGGTTCTGATCAATTCTAAATTCTCATCGGTCGTCTGTGCTCCGGTGTACTCCCGGTACGACGGTTTGCTGACCCAGGTCACAGTCGGAATTGATGACGGCCTAAAGCACCCGAGCAGCATCCATTGCGATGAGTTAGCGAGTCTTCCGAAATCCATGCTGACGTACTTCGTCGGCCACTTGAAGCGAGCAAAGGTCGAAGAGCTGGATCGTGCGTTGGCTGTGGCGCTTGATCTGGATCTCATGGTTTTGCCTCCAGGGGACCTGCTCCAGTAGCACCTTTCGGGTCAGTAGCGTCGATCCTTTTAACGGTCACGACGGTGATGTCATCGTTCTGGCCCCAGGCGCGCGCGGCCTCGGCAATCTCGCCAGCCGATTGGGTACTCACCGCACGCGTGCGGTCGAATCCAAAAAGCTCGCGCTGGGCATTCTCGGCTTCGACCACACCATCGGAGAACAACACCAGCGCCCCGCCGTTGGGCTCAAGGGTTACCCGGGTCTCCGTGTACTCCGCCCCGCGCACCACGCCCAGAGGCAGTCCGGGATCCGTTTCCGCTTCGCGGCCTGCCAGATAAGGCGGCAGGTGCCCGGCGTTCGCAATCACGGCGTCGCCGTTGGGGTCAAGGCGCACGCAGCAGCATGTGACGAAGCCACCGCCGGAGCTTCCGCATAACGCCCCGTTCATCACCGCCAGCACCTCGGCCGGCGAGTCACTCTTGGCAGCCCGCAATGCCCCCACCGCCACGGAAACCAACATCGCCGCGCGCAAGCCTTTTCCGCTCACATCGCCCACCACCACCAGGCGTGAACCGTTTTCAAGATCCAGCACCTGGTAGAAATCACCGCCGACCTCCGAGGCCGGCAAGTACACCGCGTCCATCGCATACTGCCCACTGGCCGCCGGTGTCGAAAGCAAAAGCGACTGGACCTCCGACGCGGCGGCCAGTTCTCCGCCTAATCTCTGCCGTTCGGCGTCCATGCGCGCCGCACGGCGATTCAGCAGAATCGCCATGGCGAAAGTCACCAGCAGCAGGGTGAACAACCGGACGGTCTGAAGCCACAAGCCTTGGTTCTCCGTCAGGTGGAAATAACGCACGGCGAAGTGCTGGATCAGCGTGCCCGACATGTGGAATAGCAGCACCGCATGCATGGCCGGCAGTTGGCCGCGAATGGCCGAATATTGCCACGCGAACGGGAAGTAGTAGATGAACCACACTACCGTGGCGCCCAGAATCAGCGTCCGCTGCGTTTCAATCGGCAGGGGAGAATCCAAAAGTTGGCTCGCCATCGCGACGCAAGCCATCGAGTACATGAGAGCAGCGCCCAGCCATCCGGCCCAATTATGGCGTGAGGCGAACAGTTCGATAAGCAGGAACGGCAATATCAACACGCTGCCGATCAGGGAAATCGCCATGCCAAGGTTCGATGTGACCATGCGCTCGAGCCCGAGAGCTTCCGGATAAAGCGGGATCAAACGGAAGCCAAGGCTGCCGGCGAGAAAGAGCCCGAACCAGAAGTATTCGCGTGAGCCCCTACGGGTGAGCGGCAGCGTCAGGAAAAACAACATCGCCATGACGATGGCGGACGAGATCAGCAGCCCATCCAGACGGCCGCTTAAACGCTCCGCATGCCAAAGCTTTTCCTGTGTGCGCACCCCTGTAAGCGTTCCGATAAACGACGCACTCGCTTCCGTCTCAGCTGGGATTGTGTAAGCCGAGGGGATGCTGCGTACGCGAAACGCCAGCACCAGATTCGCGCTGGTTGGCTGCGGCAGCGGGAAAACCGCCACAGCCGGCAAGCGCAGTTCCGTCGCGCGAAATCCACCCAGGGCTCCGAGCCTCCGGCCATCGGCGAACACCTCATAGGCGAAGGCCGAGCCGAACGGGCCAGCCAGCAGGCCGAGCGGCTCGCTGGAGGCAGAGGTTGGAAGGCGCACGTGAACCCGATACCAACGCTGGCCGAACTGTTGATTGACGGTAGTTGGGATGGCGACGCTGGGCCACTGCGAGTCATCGAAATCCTCTTGCGCCCAACGCGGATCATCGCCTTCCTGAAACTTCCACTGGCCGATGAGTGCCTGCGGCTGAGAAAGGTCTTCTATGGGTATCGTTTGGGCCTGAAGCGTTGCGGCCATAAGGCCGAGATAGAGCAGTCTCAAGAGTTCCTCCGGACGGTTACCACGGTGATGTCATCGTTCTGGCCCCAGGCTCTTGCTTACAGCGGCGATGGCCATCGGCCACGCAGGTAATGGCTGCACCAAACACAACACCGGGTTCGAGCCCTTACGAGCGGATCGACATTTGACCGGACACATCACACTAGAGTGCCACAAATCCTGAGCGGACCCGGGAATGGAAGACGGCACAACCGGAAAGTACCCTCCAAGTAGCCTCGTGCCCATCTGCCATAGAAATGATCGCCACAGCCGATTTCGTCCATTTTCGCCATTCGGCATGAGTCATGCCATGAAAGTGCCACTATCGGAAACCATGCGGCGGATCCGTCACGCGGTGGACAGGTTTCCGCTAACCCAGCGTCCTTGAGTTAGCGGCAAGCAGCCTCGTCAGGTTCCGCCTGCGCTTCTATAAGGAACACCAAGGGCACTGGCAGCACCGCCGGGTTGCACCCCGGGCGCAAATGGAATACTCCACGCCATCCGAATTCCGGGAACGGATAGAATAGTCTAATATTCGATTCGGACTTGCGCAATGAACATTGATCCAACAGTTGAAGTTTTGATAACCGGGCTCAAACGTGCAGAACAGGCCTTGAGCGAAAGTGAGCAACGATTTCGGTCCCTGTTCGAGAACATGGCCGAGGGCGTAGCCTACTGCAAACTGCTGTTCGATGGCACCGAGCCGAAGGACTTCAGATATGAGCAGGTCAATGCTGCCTTCGAACATTTGACGGGTTTGAAGGATGTCACGGGAAAGCTGGTATCCGAGGTTATTCCAGGCATTCATCAATCCAATCCAGGGATGCTCGAGATCTATGGAAGAGTGGTGCTGACGGGAAAGCCAGAGAAGCGTGAAACCTACATTGAACCGCTGGGGCTATGGCTTTCGATATCGCTTTACAGTCCGCAAGCTGAGTACTGTGTCGCCGTGTTTGACGATATCACCGAGCGTAAGCACACGGAGGAGGCATTGCGGAAGAGCGAGGAGCTGCACCGAAGTATACTTAAAACGGCCATGGATGGGTTCTGCGTAGTTGACCTGGATGGCCGTCTGCTGGACGTGAATGAAGCCTACTGCCTCATGAGTGGTTACCGCACTGACGAGTTGCTGACCATGAGCATTGCCGATTTGGAGACGATTGAAACGGCAGACGGCACGGTCTCTCATATTCAAAAGATCATGGCGCAGGGCAAGGACCGGTTCGAATCCCGGCACCGTCGTAAAGACGGCAGCGTTTTCGATGTTGAAGTCAGCGTCCAGTATCGGCCTACCGATGGCGGGAGGCTGGTGAGTTTTCTTCGGGACCTCACCGATCAAAAACGGGCAGAATCGGAAAGCGAGAAGCTCCGTGTTCAATTGGCGCAGGCGCAGCGGTTGGAATCTATCGGACGATTGGCCGGTGGAGTCGCGCACGACTTCAACAACATGTTAACGGTGATTCTAGGATATGCACGCATGACCAGCCAGAAATTGGCTCCGGCTGATCCGCTGCAACGATACCTGGCGCAGATCGAAAAAGCGGGCGAACGGTCGAAAGATATCACGCAAAAGCTGCTAGGTTTTTCCCGCCAGCAGGTTATCGCCCCAGCGCCCGCGAATTTGAATGATCTGGTGGAGGATCTGCTAGGGCCCCTAGGTCGGCTTATCGGCGAGGATATTGAACTCAGCTTTTTTGCTGGCAAAGACGTGTGGACGGTGGAGGTGGATTCCTCGCAAGTGAATCAGATGCTCCTCAATCTCGTTGTCAACGCCCGTGACGCGATGCCTGCCGGCGGCAAGCTGACGATTGAAACGCAGAACGTGCGGATCTCAGAGGAGTATTGCCAGACCCGGCCGGAAGCGATTCCGGGAGCTTTTGTCTCGCTGTCGGTAAGCGATACGGGCCCTGGTATCGCCCCGGACATACTCCCTAAGATCTTTGAACCTTTCTTCACCACGAAGGGGAAAGACCTGGGTACCGGTCTCGGCCTCTCGCTAGTTTACGGAATCGCAAAGCAGAATGGTGGTTTCGTGAACGTTTATAGCGAACTGGGCCAGGGCACGGCGTTCCGGATCTACTTTCCGCGGATCGCGGGTGAACCGGCAGCCTTGCAGGAATCGGGCGATCTTAGAATCGCAACAACGGGAAGCGGGAAGGTGCTGGTGGTAGAAGACGACGCTCTGGTACGCGAACTGGTGATGGCGTCGCTCGAGAGCCTCGGATACACGCCGCTAGTCGCAACCAGTCCGGCAGAGGCTATCGAACTATGCTCCTCCGCCGAAGGTTCACGGATAGATCTCATGCTGACCGATGTAGTCATGCCGGGGATGAATGGACTGGAGTTGCGGGACCGGATCTCCGCCATGCGTCCAGGAATCCGTGTGCTATTCATGTCGGGGTACACGTCCAACGTGATCGTGAATCATGGAATCCTGAAGCCGGGCGTGCAATTTATTCAGAAACCCTTCAGTGTCGACGAGCTTAGCAGGCGAATTGTGGAAGTGCTCAACACATGATCGATGCCTCATCCAAACCCTCCACGGCAGGACTGGGGGCCAATGTTATAATAAGTAGGATATTGGAAAATAAATCTAGCACAATTCTCGTTGTTGACGACGATTGCATGATGTGCGAGTGGCTCGCCGATGTGCTAGGCGAGGCTGGTTACTCAGTTCGCGTCGTGTCCGACGGGAAAGCTGTCGCACGCGAAATTCGCAGTACGCCGATCGATCTGCTGATTACCGACATCGTTATGCCGGAGCAGGAAGGTATCGAAACGATTAACGAAGTCCGGCGCGAATTCCCGCAAGTGAAGATCGTTGCAATGTCTGGGGCTAATAGCTCGTATTTGAAAATAGCGACCGCTCTAGGCGCCAGCGCTTCGGTGCTGAAGCCCTTTACCGCAGACGAAATTGTGCTGACCGTGCGCAATCTTATCGGCTAAATGCGCTGACTCTCTTTCCAATGTCGCTTACATTGCCTCGAACGACGCGGCGCATTTGGGGTCTGACACCTTTTTTCGGCCGATTGCCCTCCATCGCAATCCCCCAATCAATCGCTCACCAAATCGGAAGCTCGCCTCATCAACCCAATGTAAGCGACATTGGACTCTCTTTCTGCAACAAATCGAACTAAAACATGCGTTTCTAAGACACCTCACCCTCACAGGTGCGGCTCGGTGTGCAGTAATCACCCTCCCACCGAGCCGTGACCGTACGGTCACGGTTTCCGAACGGGCCGATAATGGCCGGCCAACAGGCGTATTTTGTTAAACAGGGGACAGCCCGCATGAT
>CAIRSA010000113.1 GCA_903881085.1 uncultured Acidobacteriia bacterium | reverse complement strand
CTCGCTCACCAAATCGGAAGCTCGCCTCATCAATGCAATGTAAGCGACATTGGAGTGCCACTCTGCCCCACATCCGGTCCCAGTCCCAATCAAAAAATCTCGAATCGCCTACCCGGCCTGCTCGTCTTCCACCACATACAACCGCTCTTCGTCGGCGTCGTATTCAAACAGCTGTGCGTAGCGGCCCCAGTCGACCAAAGTCTCAAACTGCCGTTCGGCTTCCGACGCGGAAAAGTGTTCATCCAGAATATCGAGCAGGAAGCCTTTGCCGATGCGGCCGTCTTTCTTGGCCGCCAGCGCTTGCAGCACGGTTGAGACAAACGGAACGTACTTCAGCAACTGCTCCTTGAAGATCTCGTGGCTGCGATGCACGCCTGCCGTTGCGAACTCTATGCCGGCCGCAGTCATGATCACGTCACCTTGCGAAACCTCGGCAAAGCCCAGCAGTGCCGAAGCGTCGACCGCGGGTAACAGGTCATCGATTTCCAGCCGCAGCGTCTCGGCCAGCATCGGAAGATCCTCGCGCCCGCCGCGGTCGTGAACGATTTCCACCAGACCGCTTATGCCGCCGTAGCGTGCGTGCGGCAGCATGGGGAAGCGCGACTTACCGGCTTGCGGTAGTTCCCCGACGGGGGCGCGCGGGTTGGTCATCACCGTGTAGATGAAGTCGACCAGCGCAACGAAGCGCGGACTCTTCTTGTCGCGCGGGCGCGGCATGTCGACCTTCACTTCGCCGCGAATGCAGCCTGGGTTGGAGCCAAGCACCACTACGCGGTCAGCCAGCAGAATGGCCTCTTCAATGTTGTGCGTAACGATGAGAATGCTCTTCGCCGGAAACGCGCCGCGCTCCCACAGGTCGCTGATTTCCCCACGCAAGTTCTCAGCGGTCAGCACGTCCAGCGCGCTAAAAGGCTCGTCCATCATCAACACGTCGGGCTTCATTACGAAGGCGCGCGCGAAGCCCACGCGCTGTCGCATGCCGCCGGAGAGTTCCTTCGGATACGCTCCTTCGAAACCTTCCAGTCCCACCATGCTGAGGGCGATAGTTGCTTCGCGTTCGGAGATCTCTTTGGACACGCCGCGCGCGAAGAGGCCGAGCTCGGCGTTCTCCTGCACGGTCAACCAGGGCAGCAGCGCGAAGCTCTGGAACACCATCGCGACCCCTGGATTCGGGCCTTCCAGTGGTGCGCCGTTCATCAACACGCGGCCGCTGGTGGGTTGAATCAGTCCGGCCAAAATGCGCAGTAGCGTGCTTTTGCCTGATCCGCTACGACCCAGCAGAGCCACCACTTCGCCCTGCGCGATGTTGAGCGTCACCTCTTCCAATACGGTCTGTTCGCCGCCCGCGGGCAGCGGAAAACTCTTGGCGACCGATTCGGCAATCAGCAGGCTCGCGCTATTTTCTGTTCCAGTCATACGATTCCTAACCCAACCTGTATTTGCTTTCGGCCATGTCGTACAGCGGTCGCCACACAACGCGGTTCAGACCCACCACGAACACGCTCATCAATCCCACGCCCAGCACGATGCGCGGCCAGTCGCCCTTCGATGTCGCGTCAGAGATGTAGGCGCCCAGCCCATCCGCACGCAGCGTTGTGTTGCCCCACGAAACGAGTTCCGAAACGATACTCGCATTCCACGCCCCGCCTGACGCGGTGATGGCGCCCGTGACCCACGATCCGAAAATGCCAGGACCGATCAGCGTCTTCCATGCTCGGATGCGCTTCAAACCCAGGCTGGCGGCCATTTCGCGCAGATCGTTGGGAATCGCCTGCGCCCCGCCAATCACGTTGAACAGCAGATACCACTGGGCGCCCAACGCCATCAGCAGCATGCTGCCCCAGTTCAGGCTCAGGCCCATTTTGATAAAGCCAAGCGTGGCGAAGGGGAAAAGAAAGTTCGCCGGGAACGACGCCATCACCTGCACCACTGGCTGCGAAAGCCTCGCCAGTCGCGGGTTGAAGCCGATGGCCACGCCGATTGGCGTCCACACCACAGTGCTGAATACCAGCAACGCCAGCACGCGCGCGCCGGTCATCAGACCAAGCACGATGGCGTGTCCCACTTCGCCAAGGCCTACTTCGGAGTGCACGAAGCGTCCGGCGGCGAACAGCAATCCCGCGATAATCACAATCAGCATCGCGTTGAACAGCTTGTCGCCTGCGGGCGATGCATTGCGCGGCGCGGTCTTCATCGGTATGGCAGTCATGCGCGACAGCCACTGATCGGCCGCGCGAATGAACGGCTCCACCATGCGCCCGGCGTATTCCGGCAAGGTCGCCGTGCGCCATAAATCCACCAGCCAGAAGCGGCGCTCTTCGCCGGCGCTCAATTCCAGCTTGTAGCGGTCGGCCAGCGTCACCAGAGGCTTCCAGAAGAATTGATCGATCAGCAGGATCAAAACGATCATCGTCAAAATAGCCCACGCCAGCGCGCCCAGATCCTTCGCTTCAACGGCGGCGGTCACGTACGAGCCGATTCCAGGCAGCGTGTACTGGCGGTTCAAGACACTGATCGCCTCGCTGGCGGCGAGGAAGAACCAACCGCCGCCGAAGCTCATCATCCCGTTCCACACAAGGCCAATGGCTGCGGCAGGCAGTTCGAGCCGTGTGAACCGTTCCCACTTCGAAAGGCGATAGAGAGACGCCATCTCGTCGAGTTCCGCCGGCACCGAGCGCAGCGACTGGTAGAGCGAAAACGTCATGTTCCACGCCTGGCCAGTGAAGATGGCGAAGATCGAAGCGGCCTCCAGGCCTAGCAGGCTGCCGCGAAACAGCGCGATGAACGCCGTCACGGTGACCGATAAAAATCCGAGCACGGGAATGGATTGCAGAATGTCGAGCAGAGGCACCAGCACGCGTTCCGCACGGCGGCTGCGCGCCGCAGCGTAGGCATAAACGAACGTGAAGATGGTAGAGAGGCCCAGCGCGATAAACATGCGCAGCGTGGAGCGGGCCGCATAGTTGGGCAGGTTGCGCGGATCAAGATTGACCGCAGGAATGATCTCAGGCGGATTGAAGCGGACGAAACTCTGCGCGCCCACGCGCGATACCGCATACAGCAATGCCAGCACGCCCAGACCAATGGCGGCATCAGCCAGCGAGAAGACCGGCCGGTCCGATTCCGTGGCAATGGATGGCAACGAAAAATTACGGCGAAGGTTCAGCGGCATGGCCAGATCCGTCCATCCTGCGCACGTACCTTGGGCGCAAAACGAGCATTGCAGATGAAGAATCGGGAACGGAAGGCGGTCATTGTACCTACTCGTGATACTAGCACTGCCAACGGATCCCCACATTACGCTTGGGTTACGATTCTGTGAATATTCCGTGCGTGTCCTACGGCACTTTGACCGATGCGGAAGTCCTAGAAACTCCGCACGCCCATCGAAACCACATCGTCCACGCGCATTGCTTCCTTCACCACAAACGGCTCGCCGTACTTAACGCCGATCAGATTGCCATAGAACCGTGCCACGGCCTCTAGTCGCTCACGTGCCTCCTGGCGGCCGGGGAACAGATCGTCACCCACTCCATACTGCGATTCATAAGTGAACAGCGCGTCCATGCGGCGCGCGAACTGCGATGAGATGTCCACAACAAACGACGGCGTCACGTTGGCATACGACGACGCATACAGCATCTTGTAAGGCCGATGCGGTTCGGAGTAATCGTCCAGCTTTTTCAACCCCGCGAGGAAGCACGCTTCGAAACCAACCTCAGAAGCGCGGTAGTGATCAGGATGCCGCGCATCCCAATACGGCAGAATCACGCAGCGTGGCTTCAAGCGGCGCACAGTCCCGGCCAGCGTCATCCGCGCGCCCACGGTGTTTTCCAGGCGTGCGTCGGGCATGGCCAGATTGCCACGCCACTTCAGCAGCAGATGCGCGGCGGCGGCCTTCGATTCCACCAGACGGCCCTCCGGCGTTCCGCGGCTACCCATCTCGCCCTGCGTCAGATCGAGCACACCGGTCTTATAGCCCATCTCAGCCATGCGGATCATGGTGCCGCCGCAGGTCTGTTCTACGTCATCCGGATGCGCGGCAATGGCCAGCAAATCCAGGTGCGGCACGTCAGTAAAATCAATATCTGTGTTCCAAAACATTTAGGAATGCTTCCAATTCTATTGCGTATCCAAATCGATCACGCCCGTCGATAGCGATGACTGGCACTTCTTCGTTGTACTTTTCTTTGAGCGCGGGCGATTCGTCAATATCGATGATCTCAAGTTCGAACTCTATACGCCGGCGTGCCTCGGCGACGATCGCTTCCGCGCGCTCGCAAAGATGGCAGCCTTTGCGCGTATAAATGGTTACCATCGGTATGCCTGCGGCCGCAGAAAACGGTCTTTGGTGCCCATTATGGTGATCAGCAGCGCGCCCGCGGCAAAACCGCCGATATGGGCAAACCAGGCGACCCCGCCTTCGGAAAGATGAGAGTGTCCCACGCTGCCCCAGCCGTTGAAGAATTGCAGCAGAAACCAGTAGCCCAGGATGAAGACAGCCGGAATCTCCAGAGTGGTAAAGAAGATGAATATCGGCACCAGAGTGAGGATTTTCGCCTTGGGGAACTTCACCAAATAGGCGCCCATCACTCCGGCGATCGCACCGCTTGCGCCCACCGTCGGCACACGCGAATCGGCATTAACCACGACATGAACCGCGCCCGCCGCCAGTCCGCACAGAATGTAGAACAGCAGATATTTTTCGTGCCCCAGAATGTCTTCAATGTTATCGCCGTAGATCCAAAGAAACCACATGTTGCCGATAAGATGCATCCAGCCGCCGTGCAGAAACATGGTGGTGAACAGCGTGCTCAAATGGAAATGCGCAGGAATGATTCCGTAGGTCGACATGAAATAATTCTGCGAATACGGATCGAGCGAAACCTGGTACAAAAACACGACCACGTTGATGGCGATGATGATCGAAGTCATCACCGGCCGCGAATAACTCGGCTGCGTGTCGCGCAAAGGAATCATGCTTGTGCCTGTACGCGCTGCTCAAAATCGCGATTGGACCGCCGCTCCGCACGGGCCATCAGGCTACGTGCTGCCTCCACTCCGCGAATGCCGCCGCGGGCGCCGATTTCGGTACAGTTCAGCGCTGCCGAGGCGTTGGAAAATGTGAGCGTTTCGTCCATGCTCATCCCCTTCAGAACAGCATAACAGAAGGCTCCGTGGAAGACGTCGCCGGCGCCGGTGGTGTCCAGGCAATTGACCACAAAAGCAGGCGAATAGTAGAATTTTCCGTCCAGCAAAGCCAGCGAGCCGTGTGCCCCCAACGTCATCGCCGCCACACGCATGCCGTATTCCTTCTGCAGCGTGGCCAGAGCCTTGAACGGGTCGCGCTCATTGGTCCATTGCATCGGAAATTCCGAACTGGTTACCAGATAATCCACGTTAGGCAGCACCTTGTCGAAGCCATGATAGATGGTATCGACGTCAACTGTGACGGGAATGCCGTGCTTGCGCGCAATCGAAGCTGCGCGGGCGACCGCTGGAGTGTCGTGGCCATCTATATGCAGAAGACGAGCGCTTAGAATCTGCGGTTCCGTAATTTCTTCCGGCGTCAGGCGCAGGCAGTCGTCCCGCCGCCACAAAACGGTGCGTTCGCCGGTCGATTGATCGATGATGATGTACGCCGTTTGATTGGCGCACCCCTTGCGGACAATCACGTCATCGATATTGATTCCCGTACCTTGCAGGCTTTCCAACTGCACGCGGCCGCGTTCATCGTCGCCGACGGTACCGATGTACTTTACGCTCAAGCCAAGCGTGGCGCAGGCCACCATGGCGCTAGCTACCTGCCCACCCGGACTGAGAATCTCCTCGACAAAAGGAGCCTTACCGGCATAAGCAGGAAAATGAGGCACTATGACAAGAGTGTCGGTAGCGTTGAGCCCGATACCGAGCACGTCAAACTGGGACATATATTTTTATTATGGAGGAAAACCGGGGACGGAGGGGACGGACCGCATTGTCCCCGTAGTCAAATTCAACGGGGACAATGCGG
>CAIRSA010000112.1 GCA_903881085.1 uncultured Acidobacteriia bacterium | reverse complement strand
TGTCACCCCGGCAGGAAAGATAGGCAACTGCATCTGCGGCATGCTTCATTTCTAACCCACCCCCGAGGCCCGTTGCAAGTTCACTCCGGGATCATTTTGTTTTCATCGAACATGGCATTTTAGTGGGCGAGGTCAGGAGTTCTGATCTTCCTGCTGCACGATAAAAAGCCCGTGGCAGGCAAACGCTACATCACCCTGCAACAAGCCATGCTGCAACGCAAAGTCGTGGTGCACGAAACCGGCTCGGTGAACCAGCTGGAAGTAGAGAATCTCTCCGACGACGAAATCTTCATCCAGTCCGGCGACATTGTGAAAGGAGGCAAACAGGATCGCGTATTGAAAGACGATCTCATCCTCGAATCGCGCTCCGGCAAAGTGCCACTGGCCGCCTTCTGCGTGGAGCATGGCCGCTGGACCGGGCGTGGCGTCGAATCGACAGCGGCGTTTCAAGCCTCTAACGATGCGGTTGCCGCCAAGTCCATGAAGATGGCGGTGCGCGCCAAGTCCAATCAACAGGAGGTTTGGAACGAGGTAGCAAAGAACCAGTCCATGCTTTCAACCGCCATTGGGGCAGCCGCGCCCGCACCCGCATCGCCTTCCAGTTATCAGCTCACATTGGAGAACAAAACAGTGCAGGAGCTGTCGGCGAAATATCGCAAAGCGCTCGAAGATTCCGTGAAGGGCAAGGGCGATGTGGTGGGCTTTGTCTTCGCCATCAACGGCAAGATCAACAGTGCGGAGATTTACGCGTCGAACGATCTGTTTCTGCGCCTGTGGCCGAAACTGCTCAACGCCGCCGCGGTCGAAGCCACGTCGGAACGGGGCAAGCCAACACAACCTGCAGTCGCGACCGCAGCGGTGAAGATGTTCGTAGAAAAATCCGAAGCCGCACCGGGCACTGCGCGCACCCTATCGAAGCGCGAACAGGTGATCACCCGTGACTCCGCCGCCAGCTTCGCCTACGAATCGCGCGACAAGGACGTGGTAGTGCACCGCAGCCTGGTGGCGAAGTAGGGCGGGCTTTAGCCTGCGCGGGACTTCAGTCCCGCTCTTTCAGCGAAGCCTGAAACTTCTTCGGCAGCTTCGCCAGAATCAACTCATAAGCATCGCGAAGCAGTCGCTTGATCTCAGCCTGCGTCAAAGCCTGATGGTCCACCACGCCCACCCAATGATTCTTCGCTGCATAAGGCGCCGGAATGATGCCTTCGCGCTCAATGAGCTGCGCGAACTCTTCCGGCGTGCACTTGCACGACAAGCGCCCTTTCTCCGATTCGTGCAGCGCCACGGCAGCAAACATCTTGCCGCCAATCATAAACACCAGATCGTTTTCCCACTTGATGCCCTCAGTGGCGCCAGGGAAGGAGAGGCAGTATTTCTGGACCGCCGGAATGTTCATGCTGGTTCTGCGGGAGGAGCCACGGCGGCCTGCTGCTTGGCCACCTCCTTCAAATGCGCTTTCCATGCATCCAGAATCGCTTCCGTCTGCGTGGTGCCAAAGCGCGCACATCCATCGGCATGCACGGCCAGCGCATGCTCCAGCGTGCGAATACCGCCGGAAGCCTTGATCAACGCCCGTCCGCGCAAATACGTTTTCAAAAATGCCGCGTCTTCAGCGCGGTAGCCTGCCGGGCCGAAGGCCGTCGAAGTCTCCGCAAAATCTGCCCCCGCGCGCTTCAAAATCTTGCACAGAATGATCTTCAGTTCGTCGTTCAGGAAGCCGGTTTCAAAAATCACTTTGCACTTGGCATTGGATTGATGGCAGCTTTCGGCCATCTGCATGATCTCCGTCTCCACGTGCTGAAACTGGCGGCTGATCATCTTGCCGAAGTTAACTACGAGGCTGATCTCTTTCGCGCCGCGACGCAGCAGGTCGCGCCCCTCGTACAGTTTGGTCGCAGTGTTCGAGGACCCGTGCGGAAAGCCCGCTACGCTTGCTACAGCCACGCCGGAGCCATCCAGAATCCGCACCGCAATGTCGACATCGCAGGGCTTCACCATCGCTGCCGCAACCCGGTACTCGTAAGCCATGCGGCACCCGGCCGACACCTGGTCTTCGGTCATGTCCGGCCGCACCAGCGAATGCTCGATCATGCCGGCGAGTTCTTCGTAGGTTGCAGGTGGCTGATAGGCGTCAACGGCTATGCCGCCATCGATTTCCGTATTTTCGACGTGATCCAAAGCGTTGCCTTTAGAATACCAGACCTATTTTTTCTTCTTGGATCCGGAAGGGGTTCCGGCGGGTGACAATCCCAGTGCCCGCAATTCGCCGGCAGCTTTGGCCGCCAGGTCATGGGTAGGAAACCGCTTGCGCAACTCACGGAACTGCTTTGCCGCTTCGTCGCGCTCGCTCATCTTCACCAGCACTTTGCCCTTCATAAACAAGGCGTCAGGCGTCTTGTTGTTGTCCGGATACTTTTCCAGCACGGCGTCAAACGCTCGTAGCGCAGCGTCCATGTCGCCTTTGCCGTAGAACAACTCACCCACGTAATACTGCGAGTTGGGTGCAAGATCCGTGCCGCTGAAATATTTCAAAAAATCATTGAAGCCGGCCAGAGCCAGATCGGCGTTGCCCGCCAACCGGTCGCGCATAGCATTGTTATACAGCGATTCGGCGCTTGTGCCAGGGGGCGGTCCGGTGGGTGCCTGCGATGCGGAAGGAGAAATGGCTGCAGGCGGCGGAGGTGGCGGCGCGGCCAGCGTCTTCACCGCATTTGCCAGATCAATAATCTGCGCCTGCATCTTGTTCATCTTCGCGTTTACGTCATCGACGGAACCGCGCAGGCCCTTCATGTCTTCACTAAAGGAATCAACCTTCGCCCCGACGTTGGTCACGGGAACGACTAATTTAGCTTCCTGATCTTTCAGCTTGTCGCGCAGCCCGGCTTCGAGCACAGCGACCGCGGTGTTGGCCTTATTGGCGCTATCCAGTGTCTGCTGGATCATAACGGTCAAGGTAGCCAGCTTCTCGTCCATCGATCGCTGCATGGAACGCATCTGGTCCTGCAACAGGGCCACGTCGCGCTGCAGCTCGACGGTCTCCTTCTTCTGTGCGAACACAGTGGGAACAATCATCAGGAAAGAGATGGAGATTGGTAAAAGTTTTTTCATGAACGTCCTTGTGAGGGCGAGCTTCGCGGCCCACCCTCACTGGTATAGACGACTTACTGAGCGGAAAAGTGTGCGCGGCGATTTTTCTGCCAGCACGCTTCGTTGGCATCCGTACAAGCCGGACGCTCTTTGCCATAGCTGATCGACTTCAGCTTGTCGCCACCAACGCCCAGTTGCACAAGGAATTCCTTCGTGCTGGTGGCGCGGCGATCGCCCAAACCAAGGTTGTACTCAGCCGATCCGCGTTCGTCGCAATGGCCTTCCACGCTGATAACAGCCGTGGGGAAATCAGCCAAAATGCGTTTCAGTGCATCCGCATTCTTCGTCAGTTGAGCCCGCGCATCCTCGCGGATGTCGTTCTTGTCGTAGTTGAAGTAGATGTCCGCTACTTCCTGGTTCAGCCTCTCCTGCAGCGACAGCTTTGCTGCGGGTGGCGGCGGCGCAGGCGGCGCAGGCGGCACAGTGACGTTCACCGTTGCCGAAGCTTCCGCGGTTCCACCAGGACCGGTGGCGGTCAAAGTGTAAGTTGTTGTGTTGCTCGGGTACACCGAACGGCTACCGTTGCCATCGATCTTGCCAATGCCCTGATTGATGGTGATGTTGGTGGCATTCGTCACGTTCCAGCGCAGCATCGACGATGCTCCGCGCTCGATGGTCGAAGGCTCAGCTGTAAAGCTGACGATCATCGGCTTTGCCGCGGGCGGCGGCGGCGGCGGTGGCGCTTTCTCAACTACTGGTGGCGCGGGCGGCGGGGGCGCCGGACCCTTCTTCTTGCAACCTGCCGTAAACATCAGCAGCGATGCTGCCAGTAAAATGGCTGCTAATTTTGATTTGCTCATCCTAATACGTGCCTCCTCAATTCCTGTTAAAAACGAGATCGTGTAGCTACTTACTCCAAACCGGCATTTCGTTACGACCCTGGGTCGTCAACTGCTTCAAACCCGTTCCATCGGCCATCATAGTCCAAATCTGCATCGATCCGCTCCGATTGGAAGCGAAGACCAGATGACGGCCATCGGGCGCCCAGGTCGGGTTCTCATTACGGCCGGCGCCGGATGTCAACTGATCATATTTCATGGTAGCGACATCCATTACAAAAATATTAAAGTTACCGGGATCATATCCTCTTGTCCAGGCAAATGCAATATAAGCCCCGTTCGGGTGCCATGCTGGATTCGAGGCTTGACCTTCACCCGAGGTCAACCGCTGTACGTCAGCGCCATCAATATTCATTCTATATATTTGTTGAGGCCCGCTGCGACCCGACACAAAAACAATCTCGTTTCCGGTCTTTGGATTGATCTTCGGCTCCACTTCAATTGACCGGCCTGAGGAGAGGCGGCGCAAATTACTTCCATCCAGATTCGCAATGTATAACTGCGCAACACCGCTTGCCGACGACGAATACACAATACTCTTTGCATCCGGCGTGAAGTCGGCTGTGGCGTTCATGGAAGCCTTCTGGTTATAAAAGGGCAATCGACGACCGGTCTCCAATGAATGTATCAATATAGCAGGATTTCCACCCGTGAAGCTGGTGAAAGCAATTTTGGAGCCATCCTGCGAAACCGACGGCATCGTGCTGATGGATTTATAACCTGTAAACGGTTTCTGGTTCGCACCATCATAATCCATCTGCCAGATCTCTTTAGTGCCCGTGCGGGTCGACACAAAATAGATTTTGGTGCCGTCAAGACTCACTCCGCCGAACTGCTTCAGAATGTCCGCGGCAAACTCATGTGCGACCTTTCGCGCACCTGCTTCACTCACTGGGCCGAAATAGACCTTGTTGATGATCTGCGCATTTGCCAGGTCGGGTTGCGTTACGTTGTACAGCCAGCCGAACAAAACCAGCTGATCGCCCTGCACGCCGGCGTAGCCAAATGCCAAATGGCTCGCACTCACGGGAGGCGCGGACCAATCGGTCAGCCAGGGACCTTGCCGCACCATTTGAGGCGTGGGAGTATTCCGTCGCAATGCATCGGGCGAGACCAGTGGCGGCTTGAAATCTTTCGGCTGCTGCGGAATTTCCAAAGGATAAACCGTCTTCGCCGCCATCTTGAATATGCTTGCCGCCTGCACGTCGCTCCACAACGTTTCGTTGAAGGCGTTCATGTGCTTCTGCGCTTCGCCTGCCGCGCGGAAATCGGGTATGGCAATCGTTGCGCTGCCGCCTTTGGTAATGTCGCCAATGACAACGCGGTCTTGTTGCGAGAAGAGTGACCAGACTCCACCCACCAGTAATCCAAACAGAATAGTTTTTTTCATCGCTTTAAGTGAAACGAAAGTTCAATCACGGCCGAGTCGCGTTCATACTCACGCGGTATTGGTGGAAACGGCGCGGCCTCGGTAACCGCTCGCTGCACCGAATAATCCAACGACGTGACACCGCTCTTCTCCTTTAACTGTACATTGCGAATGGTGCCATCGCGAAATAATTCAAAAGTGACGACCGCAGGCGGCGCGGTTGTCAGGCGCGGATCGATCTCATTCGTGCGCCATTTTTCAGAGATGCGCCGCCGCATCAAGTCGGCGTAGGCGCCGAATCGATTTCCGAAGGCATTGTTGTTTCCAATCCCGATCGCCGTGCCCGGCGTACCAGAATAAAGATTCGAGGAGACGGCCGGCGCTGTGCTGCTGTAAACCTGATTTGGCTTATATTCCTGCTTTGGAACGTAACGATGCGTCGTCTCGGATGCGCGCTCGGCCGCGCGGTCGATGGTACGATCCTTCACGCGATCTTTTGGCCTTTTCTTTTGCTTCTTGTTCTTAATGGCGATGCCATCGTCATCGTCGCGAACGGCGCGTTCTTTTTTTACCGGCTTCTCTTTGGCGGGTTCAACCGGCACATTGGACGTCGTGTCGTTCGCAACGGGATTCTCCAGTTTTGACCTGCGCGGCAGCGGAATGCCTACCGGGGTCACCGTCACGGACCCGCCTTCGAGTGCATTTTGATCGCCCCAATGAACGGTATTCGTGGACTGCATCCAGCTCATCAGGACCAACGCCCCCGCCACCGATACGTGAAACAGCAATGCGCCCGCGAACGGAGTTCGCAGGCCATCTTTGCGTTCCAGAATGTCGGGATGCGCGGTCAAATGCTATCGGCCTTTCCTGCCGGCGCTGTCTTCCGGCTGCGTCACCAGCTTCACTTCTATTTTCGCCTCTCCCAGCTTGCTGATCACTTGCGCGATCGGATCGAACGGCGTTGCTTTATCGGCCCGCACATAAACGGCCCGCGTGCCCTTCTTGAATCGCTGCTCCAACTCCGCCGGAATCAGGTTGAGGTTCATCGGCTTGTCATTCAGCGCGATCTCGCCGTCCTTGGTGATGTTGATCACTTGCAGTTCCTGCGCCGATTCCTTGCTCTGGCTCACCTTCGGCACATCGACCTCAAGCCCGAACTCCATCACGTGCGCCGTCAGCATGAAGATGATCAGCAGCACCAGCACCACATCCACCAATGGCACCACGTTCATCTCGGAAAGCGCAGCATTGCCGTGAAATCTGCGCTTGCCGCGGCCTCCGCCGTTTTGCATGGAAAAGGCCATGTTATTCGTCGAACAACCGTTCCGTCATGTTCTGAAATTCCATCGTGAAGTCGTCCAGGCGTGCGCCGATCTCTTTCACCAGGTGCCCGAAATAGTTATAGAAGATTGCCGCTGGAATAGCGGCAGCCAACCCCATCGCCGTTGCCAGCAACGCTTCGCCAATGCTCGGACCCACAGCTCGCAGGCTGGAACTACCGGCGACTGCCAGCGCCTGAAACGCATCGATGATGCCCCACACTGTACCGAAAAGTCCGATGAACGGCGCCACCGCCGCCGTGGTCGCCAGCCAGTTCATATGCCGTTCCAGCCGCGTCAACTCTTCTGACACGCCCAATTGCAAAGAACGTTCCACAGCGATTTTGTTTCTGACCGCGCGGTTCTTTTTCACCTGCCGGTCGACCTCTTCATAGCCGAAATCGAACACCGTCACCAGCGGCGCAGTGGGAAACTGTTCGCATGCCAGCGAGATCGATTCCAGTCCGGTCGCCTTTCGGAACGCTTTCAGAAACTTCGTATTCTCTTCCTTCGCCTTTCGGAACACGTTCCACTTGGCAAAGATGATGGTCCACGAGAGCAGTGAGGAGACCAGCAGAAACACGAAGACGACTTTCGGAATCGGGCCGGATTTCGAGATGAGCTCCCAGGTGCTGGCCTGCAGCAGGAATGCGAGCGGTGCGGAATAGATCAAGTATGGGTCTCCCGTATATGCCTATCTACAACATGATAGCCATTTCAACTGACGCAACGAAAGCGAAAAAGGACGATTATGTTTCATAAACTCCTCCGGGGACAGGTACACGTGTCCCAAGCGGAGCGCGCGGACACGGGTGCCTGTCCCCTATACTACAAGCCCTCAAACACCACTCTACCGTCAAAAACAGTTAACACCACTTTTGTTTTATAGATTTCCCGCGGGTCAACGCGGAACAGATCCTGCGACAGCACCGCCACGTCGGCCAGCATGCCCTTCGCAATCGTCCCCTTGGTCTTCTCGGCAAACTCCGCGTAGGCCGCGTCAGCGGTGTAGCCGCGGAGCGCGCTTTCCACGTTGATCTTCTGCTCAGGCACCCAGCCGCCCTTCGGCACGCCTTCAACGGTCATGCGATTCACGGCGCAGTGTATGCCGCGAATCGGATCAACGCTGATCGATGCCGGCCAGTCACTTGAAAACACCAGCCGAGCTCCGGCCTTCTCAAACGCACGCCATGCAAATGCCAGTGGCAAACGCAGCGGTCCCACGGCATTGCTCCACACCTCGGCGCTGTCCGGATCGGCATGGATCGGCTCCATCGATGGCATCACGCCCAGCTTCGCAAACCTTGGAATATCGGTAGCTGAAACCGTCTCAATGTGTTCAATCCGGAACCGCGCGTCATGCGGTCCATTCACGCGCAGCGCGTTTTCATAGCCATCCAAAGCCATGCGCACCGCGCGATCGCCGATCGCGTGCGTATAAACCTGCAAGCCCAACTTGTCAGCCATCGCAACCTGCCGGTTAAACTCCGCCTGTTTCCACGCGGGATCTCCGGCGGTCTTCGAACCATCCGAATACGGCTCCAGCATTGCCGCAGTATGCGATTCAATCACGCCATCCATCATGAACTTCGCCGCCCGCACGCGCGGATTCTTCGGACGCGCCAGTTCCACATTCTGCTGCGTCATCTGCGGCAGCACGGACAATGCCATCGATACGCGCAGCGTCAGCGGCAGCGCATCGTACAGCCCAGCCTCATCGTCATTGCCACTTGCATTCTGAAAACTGGTGATACCCAACCGCGCCGCCATCTTCATCCCCTGCCGCAACGCTTCCAGTTTCTGTTCGCGCGTTGCCGGCGGAACATGCCGCTTCACCAGCGCCTGCGCGCCCTCTTTCAACGTTCCCGATGGCTCGCCGCGCTCGTTCAGCACCACTTCGCCAAACCCGCCTGTCTTCGACGCCGCGGTCACTTCGCCTATCCGCAAGGCCTTCGAATTCGCCCATCCGGTGTGGCCGTCGTAAGCAATCAGAAACGCCGGCTTATCGCGAACCGCCGCATCGAGATCTTCTTTCGCCGGCAAACGGTTCCCAGGAAAACACGAATACTCCCACCCGCGCCCGGTGATCCATTCCGCCTGCGGATGCGCCGCCACGAACTCGCGCACTTTTTGTTGGATCGATTCCAGCGTGCAAACGCCGGTTAAATTTACCTGCGTAAGCCCCAGCGACCCTTCCAGGAAATGGATGTGTGCGTCGTTGAAGCCCGGCACGACCAGCTTTCCCTGCAGGTCAATCACGCGCGCCGCTTTCTCAGTCGTATCGACGCCAGAAATGCGATTCCCAGTAATCGCAACTGACCGCGCCCACGGATGCGCCGCATCGCCCGTCCAAACGCGCCCGTTCTCCAGCCGCAAATCCGCCGCCCACGCCTGCACGCACAGGAACAGCAACCAGACTGCTGCGGGGACTGCCCTCGCTGTCCCAAGCGAAGCGCGCGGAAAGTGCGGGCTGTCCCCCCACCGAATCCTCTCGCCAGCACTACAAAATTTCATCATCCCCACACTCCCTACTATAATGAAGAAATGTCGAAGTATGAGACCGTGATCGGTCTGGAAGTCCACTGCCAGTTAGCCACCAAGACCAAGATCTTCTGCGGATGCCCCACCATCTTCGGAGCCCCACCCAACTCCAGCACCTGCCCGGTCTGCCTGGGCCTGCCCGGCGCGCTGCCGGTGCTGAGCCGCCAGGCCGTCGAAATGGGTATGCGCGCCAGCCTCGCCCTCAACTGCGAAGTGCGCCCGCAATCGATCTTCGCGCGCAAGAATTATTTCTATCCTGATCTTCCCAAGGGCTACCAGATCTCGCAGTACGACCGCCCGCTCTCCGAACACGGCTACGTCGATATCGAAGTCGAAGGCGTCAAAAAGCGCGTCGGCATCACGCGCGTCCACATGGAAGACGACGCCGGCAAGAGCATCCACGACGGCTTTAAGGACTCCGCCAACTACACCTACGTCGACCTCAACCGCAGCGGCACTCCGCTTGCCGAAATCGTCAGCGAACCCGACATGCGCTCCAGCGACGAAGCCTTCGCCTTCGCCACCGAAATGAAGCTGCTGATGCAGTTCGCCGAAGTCTCGGCCTGCGACATGGAGAAGGGCCAGATGCGCTGCGACGCCAACGTCAGCGTGCGTCTACACGGCGCCGAAAAACTTGGCGATAAGGTGGAAATCAAAAACCTCAACTCATTCCGCTTCCTGAAAATGGCCATCGATTACGAAGTCGAGCGCCAGATCGGTATCCTAGAAAGCGGCGGCAAAATCGTCCAGGAGACGCGCCTTTATAACGTGGATTCCGGCGAGACCGTCAGCATGCGCAGCAAGGAAGACGCGCACGATTACCGCTATTTCCCCGAACCCGACCTGCTTCCGTTGCGCATCTCCGACGAATGGCTGGCGAGCATCCGCAACGTGATGCCCGAACTTCCTCCGGCGCGCCGCAAGCGCATGCTGGAAGACTACGGCCTGCGTGAATACGATGCCGGCGTGCTCACCCAAACCCGCGAAATCAGCGACTATTACGAGCGCGTAGCCGCCACGGCCCAAGACCCGCGCGCCGCCGCCAACTGGGTAATGGGAGACCTCATGGCTCTGCTGAAGGCCGAAAACAAAGAGGTCAGCGAATCCCCCGTCAGCCCCGAGCACCTCGGCGAATTAATCGCCCTCATCAACAAGAAAGAGATCAACGGCAAACAGGCCAAAGAGATCTTCCCCAAGATGGTGGCCACCAGCGACTCCCCGCGCACCATTGTCGACCGTGACGGCTACAAGCAGATCAGCGACACCGGAGCCATCGAGAAGATTGTCGACGACGTCATCGCCGCCAACCCCAAGCAGGTGGAACAGTACAAGAGCGGCAAGACCGCAGTAATCGGCTTCCTGGTAGGCGCGGTCATGAAGGCGTCCAAAGGCCAGGCCGACCCTGCGGCGGTGAACGAGTTGCTGAAATCGAAGATGGCTTAGACATACAGGAATTGGCTTACTCCTGCATTCTCGCGGCGGTTCAACAAAAGCAAGTCGACGATTTCCGAAACGGCCTACTCGATTTGATACAACCATTGATGAGTATTGAGTGTTCCCACTTGATCGCTTATTGGGTCCAACCCCAGCCACTCGGAGGACTGCTTGGGGAAGCAATATCGGGAGGTGATCTACTTGGCCAGGGGCTTTGGCATCCCCTAAAATCGCCCACAGTGCATATGGTGAAAGATGTGCAGAGGCTGCATTCACTTCTAGCGGGCGCATGGATGCGAGTTGTCGCCGAACACGGAAAGCCTGAAGCAGACGATTGGTACGGAATCGAAATTTCCAAGGTCCTTGATGTATTTTGTTATTCAGCCTCGCAAGGATTGGCATTGGTAGTTGCATTGCGACCTCCATTTGACGAACAGATTGCCAAGCGAGTGAAGATTCCAATAGCAGGATTCCCTTAGCTTTTTGCACTCTCAAGTTGCTTCATCAGAACCGTGCATTCAATTCCCGCGAATTCCATTTCAACGGGTTGCCTCCACGCCGCGCTCCGCTGCCCGAATAGCCTCCACATCTGCCAAATCGCTCAGCCGCCCCGAAGCCAATTTCGCCTCAATCAAATCATCCTTCGAAATAAACGATACCGCGAGCCCCATCACTTCATCGACCACACATTCAACTCGCCGTTCCCAAGCCCCACCAAACTCCACGCCCGGAATCTCAGCATAGACATCAAACCCATGCGGCTCAAAACCAAATCGAAAGCAACTGCCACGATCCGCAAAATCCTCGGGACTAATACCTTCGAGCCGCACTCCAAACCCAGCAAGCGCAGCATGTGTGGCCCGCGTTTGCAGCCGTCGCCTGAATCAAAATATCTAGATCATTGGCAAAGCTGGGCTGCGAGTATAGAGTGACCGCGTATCCCCCAACAATCAGATACTTAACGCCATGGGCATGGAATGCGGACAAAAGGTCTTTGTACTCTTGGTACATCCGTCACCACCTTCCAACCCTTGAGCGCATAGGCTGTCTGAATCAACTCCTCAACCGCATCCATCCGCTCGTGCACGGGCCGGCTCTGCCAGTATCGGTATTCGTCAGCCTTCATCTCAGCGAAATAGGTGTACCTGCGGATGGTCTTGTCCAGGCTTCGCGCTATTGCCCTTCGGTCCGGTAGCTCTCCAACATGGCACGGGAAATCTCGCTGGACGACGGCCAAACCCCTCCCCTCGCGCCAGTATGCCGGGTATATCTTGCCAGTTGTCCAATCTGCGGCTGCACGGGCTTCTCCCCGTCCAGAAACACCACACCGACGTCGTCGCTCGGAAGCTGGCCAATAAATCGCTCGGCCTCCTCCAGCATGCTGCGAATTCTCTTGTGCAGCGCAGGCACGTCCAGCGGGCCGTCCATCGCCAGCAGGCGAAAATCTTCCGCCGTGAACCGGCTGTGTCTGGTGATCTCCGCGAGCATCTCCTCAGGCGACAAGCCAGGGAATCGCCCCACCGCCGCACAAATGACTGCACCCAGCGGCAAGATCCTTTCGTGAATCGTAACAAGATCGACGATATCGCGCGGTTCACGCCGGTCCGCCGCAGCGGAAGCTTTGTTCGTAGCAAGATCGACCGGATGCAGCACGTAACCAAACAACTCATCCGGCTGAGCCGGAAAGAATCGAAAGTCGCTATCGGCAACCCAGTCCATCTGCATCGCCTCGTCCAGGCCTTCGATTTGAGCCTGACGCCGGCCGCTCTGAATCTTTCTCCACAGCACCGTGAGCCCTGATTTATTCAGCGCCAAGCCATCAGCCTCGGCTGCCTCGGTGAGCCGCTCTTCCGAATCCTGAAAGATGTCGATGGCGTGAGAAAAACGCGGCCCATCACGATTAATAGCCACCCCGCCCGCGACATAACTATCCAGGCTGCGCCCTGCTGCCAGCACCTGTAAAACGTGCGCTTGGAGTTTAGTCAGCGGCACGGCAAAGTCTCTCGATCTGCTCAGCCAACCGACGCCCATCCATCCCGCCATGAGTCCGCAACGCGCGCGTAATCGCCAGCGCATCCGCAGGTGTTGGGTCAGGCACAGGACGGCTACTCCATAACGCGACCGCCCCGTATTGCTCAAAGGCGTGACGATAGAGACTCACAAAATCAGTCGGTCCGGGTTCGCTGTTCATAGGTACTCTTCCCCTCCAGAATACGCCTTACTTACACCGCAACACCACCTCATTCAGCGCCTTCCCCCCGCCCCGCACCACAGCATAATTACTAGCCCCCACCGACTCCACCCGCGCATCCACCGCCTCCCAACCCTCGGGCAACAGCACCCGGAACTCCGCCGCCGGCCGCGACCCGGTATGCGTGATCGAAATCGTCTTCGCCTTCCGGTCAATCTTCATCCGGTACGCCAGATAATCGCTCGACGAAGCATACCGCACCACCGCCCGCACCGCACTGGCATTGGTCCGCGCCCACCGTGGCGACACCACATCGCCCTTCAAATCCGCCACGCCTGCCAACCCCTCCACCAACGCCTCAACCCACTGCGCCATGCCCCAGCCCGCATACCGGACCTCGTTCACCGTACGCATCCCCGGCGTTCCGTCCGGGAAATACCAAACCTGCGCCCCGCCGGTCCGCCGCAAATGCTCCGCATACTGCCGCATCAACTCCACGCCATAGCTCTCACGCCCGTTCAGGAACGACGCACGCGACAACTCACCGCCCACCCAAGGCATCAACCCGCCGTTGGCGTACTGGCCCTCATGCCGGAACTCCTCCTTCCAATACCCCAACCGGTCCGGATACCCCGGCTGCAAACTCCACCACGGATACTTATCCCCGGTCTCCTTCTGCCGCCGCTTGTACTCATCAATGATCTTCATCGATTGGTCAAGCGAAGCCAGCCCGCGCGTCATCGCCCACGTATTCCCCATCGCCAGCTGTTTCGTTTCGTCAAAATCCCCGTGGCTGATCGTCTTGTCCAGATGCACGTGATGCTGGAATTTCGTCCCGTCCCAAAGCAGCTTGTTCGCCCGTTCGCGATACTCCCCCGCCTCCTTCGCCCAACGCCCCGCCGCCGCGGACTGCCCCAGGTGCCGGTACATCTCGCTCATTGCGCGATACGCCAGCGCGTAACCGCTCTGGTCGCACGTCGCCACCACATGCCGCGAATTGCCTTTGTCGGTTGCCCCGTCAATGTCGTAGTCCCACGTATCGCAGCTATGCTGCCGCTTGATCAGCCGGTGCTCCGGGTCCCAGTGCTTCGCGTCGTGCGTGATGTATTCCAGCGCCTTTTCAAGCTTCGGCAACGCCCGCGCCATCCACTGGTCATCGCCAGTCACGCGCCAAGTCTGCCACACGCCCAGCGTCATAATGTATTCCACGTCCGATTCCAATCCCACGCGCCATGTGCGGCCATCCCGCTCTATGCCGTCCGGAATCTGCCCTTCCGGCCCCTGAACCTCCAGAAAGCGGTCGATCCCGCATTGCATGTCGCGTTCCCAGTGCTTGTAGCCCGCAAGGCCATAGATCCAGTCGCGCAGCCAGATGCCGTCAAAGTGGTTCGTGTCCGCAGAAATGTAGCCCACGAACTTGCCCCGCGGGGTCTTGTACTCGCGCCGCCCTAACTGCATCGCATCGCGGCTGAACGGATAGAGCGCGTCAAAATCGCGGTCGCCCGTCTCGATCATCGTCTCCGCATCCACGCGAAAATTCAGATACCGGCTGTAGCGTTTCTCGCCCGGCCAGGTTAGGTACACGTAGTGTGCGCCAAGTGCGCCCGCCGCCTGAAACCGCACCTCGGCCTTACCGCCCTTCATGGTGCATGCGCTTTCGAAATAGGTCCGCTGGTCCGGGTCCGCAACCCGGATAGAACACTTCGCGTCGCCCTTCGCGCGGGCTTCCACGCGCACCAGCACTGTATCGAGCGGCTTGTACACCGCCGCATCGGTCGAGATCCGTCCATACGCGCTCTCTGTCGTGGTTGCGCGCGGCGTCGCCGCCGGAAGTGCGGCCATCATGAGTTCAAGGAATGTAAGAATGAACATAATTAAACAACCAACCCCATTCTAGATCAGAGTTCCCAAAATAAATCTTGCGGTCCCCTCGCCCGATGCGGCATAGTGGAGTTGAGCAACTGACAATGTAGAACGCCCCCGCCTCCGACTGTTTGGAACTACCCAGGCCGTGGCGCGTTCTTCGTCTATATGGACTGGGATAATTTTCAATGTCGGACCACATGTTCTTCACAGAACTGCAAGGCCTGCGGGTCTACGACGTCAAAGGGCGCAAAATCGGGCGCATCCGTGACGCCGCGGTCGTGCCCCTCATTGACCCCATCCGTGTCGACCGCTACCTCATAGGCGGCGGCTGGGCTTGGCTCACCATCCGTCACGATCAAGTCAAATCCATCTCGCTCGATGGCATCTACCTGCGCGACGAAAACCTCACGCCCTACCACCGCGACGAGTACATGCTCCGCCTCGGTCGCGACCTGCTCGACCAGCAGATCATCGACGTCCACGGCTCCAAAGTCGTCCGCGTAACCGACATCACCTTCACCATCAACAAGACCGAAACCAACGACGAACTCCGACTCATGGAAGTCGACATCGGCCTGCGCAGCATGTTCCGCCGCCTCGTGCAAGGCGTGCTCCCCTACCAAACCACGCGCCGCCTCATGATGTCCATGCCGCTCAACTCCATTCGTTGGGACTACTGCAACATCGTCGAAGCCGACCCGCAGCGCCGCCTGCGCCTCAACATCTCACACGCGATGCTCGAAAAGATGCACCCGGCCGATCTTGCCGACATTGTCGAAGAACTCAGCGCCGATGACCGCGAAGCCATCTTCGAAACCATCGATAGCGAAGTCGCCGCCGAGACGCTCTCAGAAATCGAGCCCGAAATCCAGACCCGCATCCTCGAATCGCTCGACGCCGACAAGGCCGCCGACATCGTCGGCGAAATGTCCCCGCACGAAGCGGCCGACCTGTTGGGAGAACTTGAAGAATCCACCTCCGAAGAGATTCTCGAAGAGATGGAATCGGAAGACAAGAGCGACGTCCAGGAACTGCTCGAATTCGAAGACGATACCGCAGGCGGCATGATGAACACCGAATACATCACGCTGCATGAGAACGCCAACGTGGCCGACGCCATCGAAGCCATGAAGGGCAATGAAGAACTGCTCGAAAATCTGAACACCCTGTTCCTGGTCGATCTCGACGAAAAGTATGTCGCCAGCGTGCCCCTGGCGCGTCTCTTCGCCGCCGCCGGCTCCGCTCAACTGCGCGAATTGCGCTCCGAGCCAACGCTCAGCGTCACCGTCGATGAAAAGCAGGACGAGGTGACCGAACTGTTCGATAAATACAATCTGCTGACCCTGCCCGTGGTGGACGACGAAGGCAAGCTTTCGGGCGTCATAACCGTCGACGACATCATCACCATTCTGAGGCAGCAATAGCCCATGCCGATGAAGCTGCTCAAGAAGTTCAAGTATCACATCCTCGTCTTTTTCTCGGTCATCGGTCCCGGCTTCATCACCGCCATTGTCGATAACGACGCAGGCGGCATCTTCACCTACTCGCAGGCGGGCGCCAAATACGGCTATCTCTCGCTGTGGACGCTGCTTCCCATCACCGTGCTGCTCATCGTGGCGCAGGAGATGTGCTCGCGCATGGGCGCCGTCACCGGCAAAGGCCTCTCCGATCTGATCCGCGAAGAGTTCGGCCTGCGCACCACCTTCTTCATGATGCTCGCTCTGGTACTGGCCAACCTCACCAACGTGATGGCCAACTTCGCAGGTATCGCCAGCTCGCTCGAACTGTTCCACATCAGCCGCTATATCTCCGTCCCCATCGGGGCCATTCTGGTATGGCTGCTCGTCGTCAAAGGCACCTACCACAGCGTGGAAAAAGTCTTCCTCTACGCCTGCGTCATTTTCTTGAGCTACATCGTTTCCGGCGTACTGGTGCATCCCGATTGGAAAGAGGCTGCCATCTCCAGCGTGATTCCCACCATCCGCTATGACCCCGGCTACATCTTCATGTTGATCGGTATGGTGGGCACTTCAGTCGCTCCGTGGATGCAGTTCTTCCTGCAAGCCGCCGTCGTCGAAAAGGGCGTCACCGCCAAGGATTACGCCGAATCGCGCATTGAAGTCGTGGTCGGCTGCATAGCCATGTCGGTCATCGCCTTCTTCATCATCGTCGCCTGTGCCGGAGCCATCTGGAAGGTGCAGCCTCGCGACATTACTGACTCGACCGACGCCGCGCTCGGCCTGCGCCCCTTCGGCGATTACGCGTACTATATGTTCTGCGCCGGCCTGCTCAACGCGTCGCTCTTCGCCGCCTGCATTCAGCCCCTCTCAACGGCCTACACCGTCTGCGAAGGCCTCGGCTTTGAAAGCGGCATCAACAAGAAGTTCAGCGATGCGCCGATCTTTTACTGGCTGTTCACGCTGCTCATCGTCATCGGCGCGGGTGTCGTGCTGCTGCCAAACTTCCCCCTGGTGAAGATGATTCTCTTCTCCCAGGTGCTGAACGGTATCCTGTTGCCCTTCGTGTTGATCTACATGATCCGCCTCATCAACAACAAAGGCCTGATGCGCGAATGGGTCGCTTCCCGCAGCTACAACGTAGTAGCCTGGGTGTCGGTAGTGGTAATGATCGTTCTCACCATCACCCTGGTAGTCCTAAGCGCCAAAGAACTGCTCGGGTAATCGCGAAAGCCCCCTGCGGGGACAGGTACACGTGTCCCAAGCGGAGCGCGCGGACACTGGTGCCTGTCCCCTTAACGACACCGCCCCAAATGCTAACTTAAAGAAATGAGCACAAGACTCCTAACGCTCGCCCTATCCCTCCAACTAACCCAAGCCCAACCACCACCCCAATTCGAAGTAGCCACCATCAAACCCAGCCCACCCGGAGCCCGAGGCAGCACCCTCTACAACCCCACCCCAGAACGCTACGCCGCCTCCAGCATCACAGTCAAAGAACTAATCGCCCAAGCCTACAACGTCCGCACCTTCCAAATAGCCGCCGGCCCATCCTGGCTCGCCTCCGACCGCTACGACATAGTAGCCAAGCCCCAAGGCGAACCAACCCCCGACCGCATCCGCGCCATGCTCCAATCTCTCCTCAAAGAGCGCTTCAACCTAAAGCTCCACCGCGAAAACAAAGAGGCCCCAGTCTATCTCCTCGTAACGGCCAAACCCGGCCCCAAACTAAAACCCACCACCGCCCAAGCCCCGCAAATGCGCGGCCGCGCAGGCACCCTCACCGCCCAAAAAGTGACCACCGCCCTCATCGCCCAACTACTCAGTGAAAAGGTTGAGCGCCCCATTATCGACCGCACCGGCATCACCGGCGAGTTCGACATCACACTCGAATGGACCCCCACCGATAGCCCGGAAGCCGGCATGTCCATCTTCACCGCCCTGCAGGAACAACTCGGCCTGAAACTCGAAGCAGCCAAGAGCGCAGTCGACCTGCTCGTCATCGATCAAATCCAAAGGCCCTCTGCCAATTAAGCATTCACCGCTTGAAGACGGTGAGTTGAGAATGCAAACCGCCCTCCAGATTGTCCGCGTTCGATCCGGCGGCGTTCACGGCGATAAGGACACATGGCGGCTTTTCAAGAAGGCGAAGAAGCATCATTGAAAGCAATTTCTGCATGCCTAATGGCGCAGTCTGTCGCAGGCAGCGTACGGCTCTCAACGTACCCAGATATCCTTCGAAAGACCAGTGGCAATGAGGCAACGCCTAAACTCGCATCTCTCGAAACGGAGCCTGGAAGCACGGCTCGCGAACCGCGGAATGCATCCGGCTATTTGATGAGATAGCCCAAAACATTGGGCGGCGGCTGAGTGTCCTCAGAAGATCGGATCGAAAGACCACGGATTTGAGACGTGGCTGCCTGTCGCCGGCAGAGACGAACTTGCGGGGAATAACCACGGCATGGCTTTCACTGCCTCAAACTCCGCCCAAGGGTCTTAAGTCGTATGACGCCTCTACTTCTGAGCCCCTGGGAATCGCAACATCTCCCAACTTGGTCGCCACCGGGCGGGAATCGAGGTTCCCGCCCAAACGCGCGCGAATACGTCGACTTCACGGTAGTACAACCAGCGATTGCCTTCTAATTTCCGGCGCGGTTCATGCTGCTGGCCGCGATGAATCCTCAGGCGTGCGGACAACAACTGCTATGAGGATGAAGAAACGCGCCCTGCGGCCGGCGAGCATATCTCTACTACTCGTGGGACCGCGGCCTACAAGAGGCCGTTAACCAGCGTGTGTTAACCACGAGGTAGAGCGCTTTCCTGAAGGACCTTCCAGCGAGAGGAAGCCGCAATATGTGCGGATGCGAACCAACCCACCGCCACTGTGTGCGGCCGGCAGAACAAGGCAAGTGCTCTCTTGTCAATCGCTTGTAGTCGAATTGCGCCACTGCACATCTGCCTCTATTCATCAGCCAGTGGGTGGTTTTGCGTACAACTTGCCTCCCGAAAAGCGCGGTTTCAAACCCTCCCTCAGATTGCAGGTTATTGATTAAAAAAGAGGCAGAATTTCCGCAAGTGTTCCCCCCACAGTGTCAGCATAGAGCGGCACCAATCCAAGACATTGAACCTCTCAACGTGCGGTTCTTGCAATAACGCCTTGGAGTCTGATTGCTCCGTGCATGAAGCGATGTATTACTAATTGTGGAGGTGTGCAATGCAGACACCCATGGATGCTTTTTTCATGCGCCAACTGGGTTTCGGGAAGCGGAAGGGTCGCCCTTGTTTTTGATATCGAGGCAGGTTTCCCGAGTCCACCGGATCTGGTGATCGTCAGTGGTTTCGTCCCGATTCAGTGGATCAACTTGAAGTCGGAGTGGAAACCGTTCCAGATCGTGCCCACGCCTGCGAAATTCACTGCCTATAACGGCGAGAAGACATTGTCGTCATTCGAGTGGTGGAACCATTGGCCAGTGGCGCAGATTGATTCGAGCGGTCGGCCGCCGCTGGCGCCCGACCGCGCATCGCATACCTCGCTGTCGCATATTTACTGGGGTTCGTCGGAGGCAACCGTCACCAGCTTGTTGATGGATGGGCTGACCTTGAAACCTGTGGCTCAACTGGCCGCACTGGCTAAGTCGTGGATCAGGCCGGCGGCTGTTTCATCGAAGGGTCTACAGTCCACGGGATACCAGGCAGCGGAGCGCGCGTATCTATTTCACTGCGAGCCGGGCTCGGCAACGGCGGAAATCACACTGCACGCGACGGCTGATTCCCCGGTCGTAAACCCAGGCCTGATCGTGCGAGATTGGAACGGCTCGGCGCGCGTGCTAGTGAATGGAAAGCCCGTGACTCGCATCGGACAAGTGAACAGGTTGGATGGTTCGGACCTGGTGGCTTGGATCGAGTTGGAGTTGGAGCCGGCGCAGCCTGTGCGGATTGAGATTGCGCGCCCGTAATTATCCTTTGGGGTTGAGTTCCGTGAACGGAAGTTTTTCCGTGTAGACCTTGAGATTGCGGAACACCAGGGATGAGTGAACCATGCAACGGATGGCGAGATGGCCGTAGTTTAGAATGCAGCCCGAATTGGTGCGCGAACTGTCATCGATTTCTAGTAGAATCTTGCCGTCGATTGCACCGCGAATCTTGCCGCCGTGCTGGACAATCTGTGCTTTGTGCCATTGATTGACTGTGAATGGCGCAGGCGAACTGCCGAAGCCGATACGGTAGGCGAAAGGATTCTTGCGGCTGAAGGCGGTGCCGGTGTCGTTCCGCACATCGTTCATTTCGCGGTAAAACTCCCAATGATAGTTGCGAACGTTTTCTGCATGGACCGTGTTCATGGTTCCGTTTTTCTTTTTAGGATAATCGGCCATGAAGTCCTCGCGCGTCATGCCTGAGGCGTGGATCATCAGCAGGCTGAGGCCGTTCGGCTTGAGTGCCTTCCATTCGAATTCAACATAGATGTTGCCTTCGAATGTCCTGTTGCTCCAGATGTAGACCTGGCTGTTCCAGGCTTCCTGACTGCCGTAGCGAAGCTCCGGCGTTTGAATCAGCAGCCCTTCGGCGCTGCCATCGGGCTTCACCGATTGGGTATGGCCCTGTATGTAGAACTGTTTGATCTGTTCCTCTGGATTTCGAAAATCGATGTCGAACTGCTTCGTCCAGTTTGCATCAGGCTTGAATGTGAAACTTTCCAGGCTTGCCCCTTCAAAGTGGTGACGCAGTTCCTTTTCGATGCCGGCATCGTAGTCCGGCGCCGCTGCACGATAGTTCTTGTAAAGATCTGACCCAGTGAGAGTCCGGTCGTAAAACTCAACCTCACCATGGCAAAGCGCTGGGCAGCCGGCGTATAGGGTTTCTCCTGCTTTTTCGCGGTGGAAGTCTTGGTTGAAGACGTCACTAGTATCAGAACAATGTAATTACGGAACATAATGCTTACTCAGTTTGCGGTCCGCCTTTTGACGCGTAAACGTCCACTCGATGCCTCGCTTTGCAGCGTTTCTCTGCTGCTGCCAGGACTGCAGTTCGTGTGTTTGTCAACTTGATTTGGCCCACTTTGATACTCTCATTTGGCCCACCCCGTGAGCCAACACTCCCTCTAGCGCCTGCCACAGCGGAGCCCTGCGCCGCGTTAGCGGCGCGTTTAGGG
>CAIRSA010000111.1 GCA_903881085.1 uncultured Acidobacteriia bacterium | reverse complement strand
TTGCTCCGGGGCGGCCCTGGCGCGGAAAGCAGCGCAGTTGTTCGGGGCGAATGTAGAGCGAGACGCGATCGCCGATCAGGTGGCCGGGAAAATAGGGGCCGGCGATCTCGATTTCGCCGACACGCACGCGGCTGGTCTTGCGGCCTGGGTCGAGCGCGGTGATCTCGGCCGGGTAGATGTTGAACAGGCCGAGCATGGTGGCGACGTCGACCGAGGCGGGCGCGTCGAACACTTTCGTGGGAATGCCGCTTTGCACGATTTTGCCGTTGTGGAACACGTGGATCTCGTCGCCCAGGGCGAAGCATTCTTCGATGTCGTGCGTCACCAGCAGCGTTGGCGTCTTGTACTCTTCGCGGACGTGGCGCAGCATGTCGAAGAGGTCCTGGCGCAGCGAGGCGTCGAGTCCGCGGGTGGGTTCATCGAGCAAAATCAGCCGCGGCGAACCGATGAGCGCTCGGGCGATGGACGCGCGCTGGCGTTGACCGCCGGAGAGTTCGTTGGGGCGGCGTCCGGCGACTTCGGCCAGCTGAAACGTGTCGATGATCTCTTTGATCTTGCGGTGGCGTTCCAGGCTGGGGAGTTTCTGTGCGGCGAATTCGATGTTCTGGCGCAGGGTCATGTGCGGGAAGAGCGCGTAGTTTTGGAAGACGTAGCCGCAGTTGCGCTTCTGCGGAGGTAGGTTGACGTTGGCGCCGGAGTCAAACAGAATGCGGTCGTCAAGCAGGATGCGGCCTTGGTCAGGGCGTTGGAAACCGGCGATGGCGTCGAGCGTGAGCGTCTTGCCGGAGCCGCTGGGACCGAACAGAACGGTGATGCCGGATTCGCAGCGGAACTGCACGTCAAGCAGGAAGGCCGATGATTCGGGGCCTGGTGCGAACTGCTTGCGGATGCGTGCTTCGATCATCGCGTGGCCTGCTTTGGACCGAACACATTCGTCAGCGAGAGTATGACCAGCGCGACGGCCGAGACGACGAGGACGAGTGTGCGGGCGAGCATGCCGTTGCCGCCTTCGACTGCGTCATAGATGGCGAGGGCGACCGTTTGCGTGCGGCCGGGGATGTTGCCTGCGACCATCAGTGTGACGCCGAAGTCGCCAAGCGCGCGGGCGAAGGCGAGAGCGGTTGCGGCGAAGATCGAGCGGTGCGCCAGCGGCAGCGTGATGCGCCAGAACAGGCGCCATTCCGAGGCGCCGAGATTGCGTGCCGCCCGTTCGTAGGTGTGGTCGACGCTTTCGAGCGCGGCGCGGGTGGATTTGATGAGTAGCGGCGCGGAGTGGAGCAGGGCGGCGACCACGGCGGCCTGCCATGTGAAGACAAGTGAGGTGCCGAAGATGGCTTCGTAGAGCTTGCCCAGCGGGCTTTCGCGGCCGACCAGCACGAGCAGATAGTAGCCGAGGACCGTGGGAGGCAGGACGAGCGGGAGCGTGATGGCCGCGTCAAGCAGTTCCTTGCCGCGGAAGGTGCGGTTGGCTAGGACGTAGGCGAGCCATCCGCCGGCGCCGAGGGCGATGAGCGTCGACAGCGCCGCCACGCGCAAGCTCAGCCACAGTGGGAACCAGTCGATTGGCATGGACTCACCATTATACGATGCTGCGGCGGGGCTATTTCCAGAGCAGGCGAAGTCTCCGGCACTGAGGAAAGTGCCGGTCGCTGCTGATTATGCGCATCCTCTCCGATGAGCGAACCGAATCGGCAATGCTATGATGCCCAACGTGTCGCTGCATGCCTCAACTTGGCGGGCGGTCAAGCCAAGTTGCAGCATGCGCCTAATTCTTCATGCCGAGAGCACGCTTACGTTGCACGCAACGCCTTGTGCCAGGAGTGTGCGCTCCACAATGTGCGGCAAGGGGTGGCCTATGAGCAGGCGGATCACGACATTTGTGTCGAGCACCTCAGACGTCCAGTTTCGATTCTTCAAACAGCTTCTGAATCCGAAGGTCTTCCTCTTCTGAGTCCCAGCTCGGGGTAGAAATTGATCTTGCCTTTTAAGCAACCGCGTCCGGTCTTGATTGAGCCGCGATTTGCCACTGGTATCAATTGAGCCACTCGTTTGCCGCGATTGGTCAGAAACACTTCTTCTCCTGATCGGACCGCTTCAATCAACTTGGAAACCTTGCTAATCGCTTCTTTCATCACGACTTCCATAATGATTATTGCAGCCGCCAGTTCACCGGAAGCGGCTATTTGGCCGCGTTCGGCCGCGGGACGGGCGCGGTTGAGTTGGGGGCTGGCTTGCCGTCGACTGTGTTGGGCTCCATCAACTCGATGCGCGTGCCGTCGGGATCGTAGAGGTTGATCTGGCGTTTGCGGTTGACTCCGGTTTGAATCACCATCTCCTTGTCGTAACCCGCCTTGGCGGCGCGCTTCTTTAACTCCGCGAGGGCCTTGTCCGCATCGGGCACCATGAGTGACGTGTGGTTCTTGCCGCCCCTGCCGGCGGGCTCCGGCAGCTTGTTGTAGAGCATGAATTCCAGGTAGCTCTGGCCCTCGGCCGGGCGCATGTTCACCCAGCTGAGCATTTTCGGCGAGCCGCTGCCGCGCCAGAACTCCTTGAAGCCGAGGATGCCGCCATAGAAAGCGGTAGAGGCGTCGAGGTCTCCGACCAGCACGCCGACGTGCATGATGCTT
Organism: uncultured Acidobacteriia bacterium; assembly: GCA_903881085.1. Taxonomy (GTDB): domain Bacteria; phylum Acidobacteriota; class Terriglobia; order Bryobacterales; family Bryobacteraceae; genus CAIRSA01. The sequence goes on along the minus strand of CAIRSA010000111.1, from coordinate 4,857 downwards.
GTGGAGATGCGAGTATCAGGCATGAATTTGCCCTTCTCGCGTGCGGTCCAACTGTCGGGCTGATACTCGACGATCTCGACGATGTGGCCATCGGGATCCTTGACGTTGAAGTTCTTGTTGCCGGTCTGGCCTTTGCCCAAGGAGCCTTTGTCGGACACGACGGCGACCCCTTTCGATTTGAGCCAGGTGTACATTCGATCGGCGCTGTCGGTGTTGAATGAGATGTGGTTGAGCTGGCCCTCACCACGGTCCTTCTCGTTGAAGATTTCGAAATACTGATCGTCATTCACCTTGATGAAGGCTATTCTGACGCCCGTGCCACCTTTAGCAGGAAGTGTGAAGGGCTCGCCGTAGCCGAGGAAGTCCTCGTAGAATTGACGGGTTTTGGCGAGGTCCTTTACGTAGATCGCCATGTGGGCGACGCCGAGAACTTTGGGCCGCTCGGGATGCTGGGCGAAGAGGGAATGCGAGGCGGCGGCCAGTAAGAGGATCCGCGCAGGTAGACGACTGATCGATGACATAGCTGTAATATCATCGTACCGCCGCGAGTTGCCGTTGGCACCGGCCATGCCGCCCTGACTGGTTAGTCCTTGATTTCGAGCGGAGGCTGAGGCGCTGCGGCTTCGGTAGGGCACGCCAGGTGTTGGTAACGCCTTTTCTGTACATCCTTCAGCTTCATCGGCAGGAAGGTATCCGTTTCCGGCGGGCACTCGCGTATGAAATAGGCCTTTTGGACTGTGTTGGCCCACACGATGGGATTTTTCTTCGTGCTTTCAAAGCCATTCTGCCTGACTGGCTTCTGCCTGTTTTGCACTGGAGGCCTGTTCTGCACCTGAGTTGAAACAGGCGGAGGAGGGGGTGGTGGTGGCTTTACCTCTTTTTGTGTAGGCTGGACCGGTGGCAGCCCTGTGGCACGCGGGGTGGGATTGGTAGGCTGCTTCTCCTTGACCGCTCCGTCGTTCCCTGTCTTTTTCTTCTTCTTTTTCTTCTGCGCTTCCGTTGTTGGATCAGTAGGCGTTTGTGCAAAAGTGAAGCTTCCCAGGCCGGCACTCACAACGGCCACTATGGATATCGAGGCGAAGATCCGCATCATTAGGTTTGTTCTCCTGTCCTAATCTGCGTCGAAATCTATAAACAGGGGCCAAAGTTTTTTAGGGGGTTTCCGAAGCCTCGGTTTGCTTGCCTTTAGAAGCAAGTTCATTGGCCGCCAAGTTCTGCCGCCACTCCGATGCTTTCTCCTGCTTGCCCCAACTTTCATAGAGCTGTACCAAGCGCTCCTCTAACCAGTGCGGCATGTCTTCTCCATTTTTTGGGGACTTCGTGTCTGCGACAATTCTGCGATAACCCTCCAGCATCAATGTCTCGGCCTCGGCAAATCGCTTTTGTCCGGCCAGACTTGCGCCCAGAACGCCCTTGCACCAATAGTGGTTGACTGAATCCGATTTCGTCTTTTCGTGCCCGTTTAATGCGTCTCGCAGAAACCGCTCTGCTTCAACGAACCTGTTTTGCATGACCGCGCTCACGCCCAATCGCGATAGCGCTAGCAGCGTTGACGAATGATTTTCGCCAGAAATCCGCTGCTGCAAGGGAAGCAGTTGGGTAAAGATCGCAGCGGCTTCACTATGTCTGTTCTGGAGTTGGTACATCTTTTCCAGATCGGCCATTGACTGCAAGGTCTTCGTGTTTTCGCCTCCGAGACTACGATTCCTGATGGTTAAGAGCCTGGAATAGAGCGCCTCGGCCTCACCAAATTTGCGCTGTTCCCAATAAAAAGAGGCAAGCTCTAGAATTACGTTCTGTGTGCCTGAGTAATCCTCGCCGTATTGGCCGATTACATTGCGCAGAGCCTTATTGTATGCATCTTCTGCTTTGCCAAACATCCCCTTCTTGCGGAAAACCTCGCCGAGGTTGGCTAGTGCATCGATATACTCCGGGTCGATTTTCAGGACAGCGTTGAAGGTGTCTTCAGCTTCCGCGTATTTGCTCCCATTACTGTAAATTACACCCAGCCGATTCATCGCCCAGAGCGTGCTACCATGATCCTGCCCAAGGACACGCCGCCGAATGTCAACGACCTTGACGGCGAGTTCCTCTGCTTCTCCGAATTTGCCTAGAAGCCGATAGTTTTCAGCTAGATTTCCCATTACCACGTGCAGACTGGCATCGTCTGCGCCTGACTTGTGCCGCACGATTTCAAGGATCCTCCCATTGAGAGACTGAGCCTCAGTGTACTTGTGGTCCGACTGGTAAACCAGGGCTAAATCTCCCATCGTCTTTAAGATCTTGGGATCTTCCTCCCCTAACTTTTTCCGTTGTGCTGCAAGAATCTTGTTGTATTCCTCCGCAGCCTCGCGATGTTTGAGTTGTAAGCGGTAAGCTCTGGCCAAATCTCCCATCGCAGACAGTGTGCTGGCATCATCCGCGCTTAGCATGCGCCGCTCTATCTCCAGAATTGTGCGGTACATCGTCTCGGCCTTGTCGTGTTTTCCCCAAAGTTCATAAACATGGGCCAAGCCCCACATGACGTTCAGCGTTCCCTTACTATTTTCTCCCTGATGATAGAGCACCAACTGCAGCGACTTCTTCTTAAACCTCTCAGCCTCTGCATACTTGTGTTGTGCCCGGTATAAGTCGCCCAAGTTATGAAGTGCGTTGGGCTGATTTGGCGAGATCTCCAGAATACTCAGGTAGATTGCTTCCGCCTGCGAATACTTGCGCTGCAATTGGTAACCCAACGCCTGAATATTCATTGCGTCCAAGGTGTACTGGTGTTTTGAACCGAGCACACGCCGGGTATCTGCCAAGGTCGCTTCGATGAGTCTCTGAGCCTGAAGATGTTTCCCTGATACCTGCAAATTCCTGGCTACGGAGCGCGCCTGCCTTAGCGTATCCGGATGTTCCGTACCGAGGGCCTGCCTCTTCAGATTGAGTGCTGCTTCCAGTTGCGGTTGCGCATCTGCGTAGAGTTGCATGGCCGAGTAAGCATCCGCAATCGTCTGCCGGATTGCAGCTTCCAGCAATGGCGTCGTCTTGAACTTCCCTCCTATCCGCTGCGCGGCCCGGTCCAGCGCCGTTCGCACCTTTAGGTCGGGATCTGGTTTGTCGTCCGATTCGATGGTAGCTGCGCCCTGTAGTAATCTCGCCTGATTCCAAGTGTTTGCCTGGGACAATAAATCAAATTGAAGGAAGTTACTCACTGCCCTGGCCGTCTCTGCTTCCGAATCGGCACGCTGCTTCTCCGCAACGACTCGATTACGCTCCTCAACAGCTTGGGCTTCTGACGAGGTGGCTCGCTCCCGATCTCTTTCCGCCCTCCGCTCAGCACTCACTGCTCTATCGCGTTCCTGTGTTGCCGACTGCTCTGCACTGGTGGCCCGTTCCAAGGCCTGCAACGCAGAACGTTCTGCGCCCGAAGCCCTGTCCCTTTCCTGCAAGGCAGCCAACTCGGCTCTCCGCGCGCGCATGGCCTGCAGTGAACTTACAATAACGCCTCCGGCCAGCACCACAAATACCGCAGCAATTCCGGCAACGATAGCCATGTTGCGGCGGGCGAACTTGCGCACCCGATACACTGCGCCGGGCGGCCTCGCCATCAAGGGTTCGTCATGCAAATAGCGGCGGATGTCGGCCGCCAGATCGGAGGCGGACGCATAGCGGCGGCTCTTGTCCTTTTCCAGGCACTTTGCGGCAATGGTTTCGATATCGCCACGTAGTTCACGGCTGAAGGAACCAAGAAGAGTTGGTTCTTCCTCCCGAATCGCCAGTAACGTTGCGTGCAGCTTACCCGCAGCCTTATACGGCAAACTGCCGGCAAGCATCTCATACAGCATCACACCCAGCGAGTACACATCACTCCGGGTATCGATTTCCAAAGGGTCGGCCAGTACCTGCTCCGGGCTCATGTACGACAACGTCCCGACTAATTGCCCGGCATCGGTATAGCGGCTCACCAGTGCGTCGCTATCGGTAAGGCGTGCCACGCCGAAATCCAGAACTTTGGGTTGACCGGTTTCATCCACCAGAATGTTGCCCGGCTTCAGGTCGCGGTGGATGATGCCGCGCTGATGGGCATGGTGAACGGCATCGCATACCTTTGCCAACAGCTCCAGCCTTTGCCGGGTATCCAACTTCCGCGCTTTCACATCCTCGAGCAGCGATCTGCCCGCAATGAACTCCATTGCAAAGAAGGGCTGCTGGCCTGAATTTGTGGCGGCCATACCCGCTTCATGTATTTGCGCAATCCCAGGATGCTGCAATCGCCCCAAAGCCTGCGCCTCCAATTCGAACCTGTGAAGCAGGTGCGGGGTTGCCAAACCGGGCTTTATCACCTTGATCGCCACTTTTCGCCGCGGTTGGATCTGCTCGGCTTCATAGACCGCTCCCATGCCGCCTTCGCCCAGCAGACTCAATACTCGGTATTGCCCGATGTATTCGGGCAGTTCAAGGCGGCCGCCTGCGTCTACAGCGTCAGCCATAAGTCGAGGGATTCCGGTCAGCGAAACGGCCTCCTGGTCAGAAGCGAGCAGGGATTCCACTTCCTTTCGCAACTCTGCATCATCGCCGCAAAGCTCCGCCAGAAGCGCAGTACGGGAAGCGCCATCGCATTCCGCGACTCTATCGAACAGCGATTTGATCAACTGCCAACGTTCCTGTGTCACTGCTGAACCTCCGTGGACAGTTCCCTATGTAGAGCCTGTCCCAAATTTGGCTATTTTCGCGAAAAGATCAGATAAAGATAAGAAGGTCTAATGGTCGTGTATCGTGGCCCGCTCTTCAGCGCGCCTCCAAGCCGAATTCAGGAACGCAGTCGCCTTTCTGCCGCACTCGCAGACACACTTATCCTTACATCCTCTTTTC
>CAIRSA010000110.1 GCA_903881085.1 uncultured Acidobacteriia bacterium | reverse complement strand
TGCGCGGGGCCAACGCTATCATAGCCCTTCGCTGCACAACCCTTAATAACCGTTTCGAGGATTACTGGGTTGACCGGCGCGCTGCTTGATCCCAACTTTTATGTCGCGCACCCGGTAAATTTAAAGTTAGTCAGGGCAGGCAAATTGCCCGCCCCACCCTTGAAAACACAGCGTTTCCGTGGGTGGCGCAGTCGATCCGCCTGTGCAAATAGTAACTTTAGTCGAAGTTTCGGGGTAAAATTAGATCTACCTCAAAAACGATCATCATGCTCAAAGCGTACGAACGCTGGATTACCGGCTGGGAAAATCAACTTTGCTTCCGCTCGAACAACCGGGTGGTGCGGCCCTTTGAATGGGGGCTGGACTGGAGCTCGGCGTGGCCGCATGCCCAGCGTTACCCGCGCAACGGGCACAACGAAGAGCAGTACCTGCTGCATCTGAATCAGAAGATCATGGGCCAAAGCGATGACTTCTTCGCTTATGATTCGCCCAAGGACTTCCGGCTTGAGGACAACCTGCTGCGCTTCACTTCGCCGGTGCAGACTCCGTATCCGGAAAACAATCTGGTTCATGGCGGCTGGTGGCCGGCCAAGGACCACAAGAAACGTGCCGTTATTGTGCTGCCGCACTGGAACGCATCGCTCGGGCAGCATGCCGGCTTGTGCGCGGGCATCGCCAAGTTCGGGATTTCGGCGTTGCGGCTCTCGCTGCCTTATCACGATTACCGCATGCCGGCCGAGTTAGAACGGGCCGATTACGCCGTATCGAGCAATGTGGCGCGAACCATCGATTCCACTCGCCAAGCGGTGATCGACGTCCGAGCCGCCGTCGATTGGCTGCAGCAGCAGGGCTACGAACGCATCGGAATTGTCGGTACCAGCCTCGGTTCCTGCTATGCGTTTCTCACCTGTGCACACGATTCGCGGTTCAAGGTGAATGTCTTCAATCACTGTTCCACCTACGTGGCTGACGTGGTGTGGACCGGGCTTTCGACGCAGCATATAAAGCAGGGCATCGCTGAGGATATCGACCTGGACCGCCTGCGCGAGGTGTGGCGGGCGATATCGCCGATGAGCTACATGGACAAGTTCGCCGCGCAGAAGTCGAAATCGAAGTTCATCTACACGCGCTACGATACGACGTTCATGCCGTACCTGTCGGAAGCCGTGATCGACGAGATCAAGCGGCGCAAGATCCACAATGAAGTGGTCGTGCTGCCGTGCGGTCACTATACAATGGGTGAGACGCCGTTCAAGTTCATGGATGGCTACCATATCATCTCGTTCCTGGTGCGGAATCTATAGTGACGGATCCATCTCAATTGGCGGCGCTGGTAAGCGCGTGGCCGCATGACGCCAAGAGCCGCGAACTGGTGCTCATGCTGCTCGAATACACACCAGAACCCTATTCGCGCGAACAGTTTACGCCCGGCCACATGACGGCTACGGCGTGCGTGCTGCATCCTGAGGGTGGGCGGTTTCTGCTGGTGCATCACAAACGGTTGGACCGGTGGCTGTTTCCGGGCGGGCATGTCGAGGCGGAAGACATGTCGATCTGGGACACGGCGCGGCGGGAAGCAGTGGAAGAGACAGGCGTGCAGCTTTCGTTGGAAAGTCCTTCATTAGTTGGCATCGACGTTCACGGCATTCCCGGGAAGAGACGTGAACCGTACCATCTGCATCACGACCTGATCTTCTGTTTTCGCGCCACATCTGACGAGTTCTTTGTCAGCGAAGAGACCCGCGCCGTAGCGTGGTGCTCGCCGGGAGAATTCGAACGCTACCAACTTCCCGCGAGCATTCGCGGGTGTGTTGGCAGGGCATTTCACCCACTGGGCTGAATGTCCGGACGCTCGTAATTGGCGCGCAAACCGCCACAGTTTGGCGAGATTTGGCTGTAACCTATTGATGTTACGTTCAAGAGCCGCCACAGCGTGGCGGTTTACCGCTCTGATCGGAGCGGGTCAAGGCCTGCGCTGGAGTTGATAGTAGGCGACATCTTTCCCTAACTGAGGAAAAAGGATTGCGCCAAATCGCGCACCCTGCTATCATGTCTCATCGTTGCAAAAAAGTTGTCTTTGGGGCGAGTTGTGTAATGAAACAAAGGAGATATATGAGGATTGCGAAAAGTACCGCGTTAGTTCTATCGCTTCTCTTAACATCTGCATTAGCAGTGTTTGGACAAGCAACATCCGGGTCGATGTCTGGCCGAGTGATGGATCCGAATGGGGCGATCATTGCGGGGGCAAAGGTGACAGCCGTTCACGTGCCAACGCGCCGTTCGTTCCCGACCACGTCATCTGATGCTGGTATCTATGTGTTGCCCGCACTGCCGGCCGGCCCGTATGCCGTGACGGTGGAGCATACCGGCTTCAAGAAGTTGATTCGCGACAATGTGCAGATTCTGCTTGGCACTCGCCAAGATTTGGATCTTGGCCTGGAAGTTGGCGATTTGCAGCAAAAAGTGGAAATCGTGGCGGAGACGCCAATTCTGGAACTGACCAGCGCAGAGCGCGGGTCGACGATTACAGAAAAGGTAATGTACAGCCTGCCGATCTATGGCGGCGGGTTGCGTAGCGCGGAAGCATTCGTTGGTTATATGCCTGGCGTAAACAGCAACGGCGAAACCAGCATCAATGGTTCCAACGGGCGCGCGAAAGAGATTTTGATCGATGGTGGCAGCATCACGATTCCGGAGTCGGGCGGTACGAACTTCTATTTCCCCGGCTTTGAAGCATTCCAGGAAATGAAGCTGATCACGTCGACTTTCAATCCGGAATATGGCCGGTTGGGCGGCGGACTGGAAATGTTCACCACCAAGTCCGGCAGCAACCAATACCATGCAACCGCGTTCCTGAACATTCGCCGCGACATTCTTGAAGCTGCCGGCTGGTCAAGCAACGCAGTGTTCGGCCGCACCCCAGGGTTCCGTTCCAAGGTGCGCTTCAATGAAGAGGGCGGCAACGGCGGCGGTCCGGTTTGGATCCCCAAACTGTACGACGGGCGCAACAAGACCTTCATCTTTTTCACCTATGCCAAGGACATCCGTCCCGCTTCACCGATCATCACTGGTAACGAAACCGTTCCAACTTTGAAGATGAAGCAGGGTGACTTCAGCGAACTGGGTTATGGAGTTTATGATCCGGCCAGCCTGACCACCACCGGCGGCGTTCAGACACGTACTCAGTTCCCCGGTAACCTCATTCCCAAAACGCGTTGGAGCAAAATCTCCACCAACATCGCCTCGGTGATTCCTGACCCCAACAGCGGTGGCGGTTTGACCAGCAACTACACTTTGGTTGGCGCCGCAGTCCATGAAGATACGATTTGGACCTTGAAGTTCGACCACTCCTTCACGCCCAACAATCGCGTTGCTGTCTTCATGACGCGTCGCAACCTGCTTGACCTGGCGCCTTCGCAGTTCGCCGGTCCGCTCAGCAACGGCTTGACCAATGGCCAGTTGCCGGAAGAGTATCGCGTGAATCACGATTGGGTGATCAAACCCACCATGCTGCTGCACACCACCTGGTCAAACAGCCAGACCATCCAGCTGTGGAACAACCCGGAACAGAACGGCTTTGGTTCGAAGTTCGGCTTCCCCGGCCTCGCAGGCAAGGCAGACGCGACACCTTACATCAGCTTCGCTACCGACAACCTCACCGGTTGGGGTATGAACCAGGGCAAGGTGGATGCGGGCGGCCAGTTCAACTACACGAACATGGTTGCTTCTACACTGAACTGGGTGAAGGGTAAGCACGAATTCAAGATCGGGGGCGATGTGCGCCGCTTGCAAACGGTTGGTGACGATTGGGCCGGCTCCAACGGTGCTTATGTATTCAGCCGCTTCCAGACCGCCGACCCCACGCGCAAAACCGCTACTGGAAATGCTTTCGCCAGCTTGTTACTTGGCGCAGTGGACAGCGCCAGCCAGACCGGCCTGCCGGTTGTGATTGGCCAGATCCGTTATGGTTACCATGCCGGATTCTTCCAGGACAACTGGCGCATCTCACAGAAGCTGACCTTTAACTACGGCGTGCGTTATGAGCTGCCGATCGGCTGGCACTCCAAAGACGGCAACTACTCCAACCTCGATATCACCAAGCCGAACCCCGGCGCAGGTGGGCTTCCGGGCGCAATGGTATTTGCAGGCACCGGCCCGGGCCGTGCAGGCGTGAAGCGCTTCTACCCGACCGATTTCACCGACGTTGGTCCCCGCGTTGGCCTGGCCTACCGCCTGGCTAGCAAGAGCACGCTTCGCGGCGGTTACGGCATCTTCTACCAGACGCTTGGCAACGGCGGCTGCGGCTGCACCGACGGTATTGGCGGCGCTCCGGTTGCTGCAATTTCCGACGGCCTGACCCCGTCGCTCAACTGGGACAACGGCATTAAGCCTGTTGGCACCGGCCCGAAAGACCTTCGTCTGAGCCCGTCCGTAGACAACTTCGGCACCACGGTTTACCGCCAGGGTCCGAACTACGGCAAGGCCCCGCGCATTCAGAACTGGAGCTTGACGCTGCAGCATGAACTGAAGAAGTTCCTGTTGGAAGCTGCCTATGTCGGCAACTATGGCAATGGCTTGAACTCCACCGTGTATCTGAACCAGTTGCCCACCACGGCCTTGGCCCTGGGCACGCTGCTTGGCAAGAACATCAATGATCCGGCTGTGGTCGCCGCCGGCTACAAAGAACCGTTTGCCGGCTTTGCTGCAAACTGGGGCGGCGGTGCTACCCTCGCCCAGGCTCTGCGTCCGTTCCCGCAATTCGGAACCGTCATCGACGTCAACGCCGGTGTCGGCAAAACCTGGTACAACTCCATGCAGACCAAAGTGGAGCGCCGCTTCGGCGGTCTCCAACTAATGGGCTCTTTCGTATGGTCCAAGTCGCAAAGCCTGATGACATATCGTCAGATCTTCAGCCAAGGCGCTCAGATTCAGACTCAGGATTCCTACAATATCAACGACGCGAAGATCCTTTCGCCCTTCGATATTCCACGATTCCTGAACATCCTATGGAGCTATGAACTGCCGATGGGCCGCGGTAAGAAATTCTTCGGCAGCACCGGTCGCGCCGCTAACATCCTGGTTGGCGGATGGTCGATCTCCGGTGCACAGCAGTATCGCAGCGGCACCTTGATCGAACTGCAGACGGTTGGTAATCCGCTGGGCGGCGGCGTGCTATTTGCGCCAATCACCAAGGCAATTTCCACCGGTCAACCGGTTCGCACCGGCACTTCGGCTACCAGTCTGGATCCGAACGACCCCAACAGCCGTTGGTTCAACTACGGCGCCAACTCGCCGTATGTCAACGCTCCGGCCTACGCTCTGGGAACTGCGTCGCTCTATGACAACAAGTTCCGCAACCCGTGGGTCCGCACCGAAAACATCTCCATTGAAAAGAACTTCAATTTCTCGGAGTCAATTCGCTTCCGCTACAACACGGACTTCATCAACATCTTCAACCGTACCGACTTTGGTGGCATCAACGGCACCATCGGCAACACCAACTTTGGGCGCGCCACTGGCCCTCAAGTTGGCGGACGCATCATCAGTATGCGTATGCGGATGGAGTTCTAATTGAGGCCAAGTCCCAGGTTTTGGCCTGGGACTTGGACAAAATGTCCCAATCCGGTTCGATTGGGACATTTTGTCCAGGTGACAATTTGTCCAAGGCTATCTAAAGTACTGGTAAATAAGGACTAGTCTATGGTGCGCTGCATGCTTTATAAGGGGCATGAGCATCTTAGACTTTTCTCAGGTTCGGGCCCTAGTTTTGATCTTGGGTCTTTTTCCCGCCGCTCTGTTCGGCGGAAATTCGAAGATTTCGGGTGACGTCGATCAGTCGCCAACTCCCGGCACGGCGGGGGTGATCGTCCAGTTCCATTCTCCTCTTTCCCACGCTCATCACAAGAAGGTTGCGGGGCTGGGTGGGTCTCTTGATCTGCCAGTGGACCTGATCCAGGGTGCGGCATACACTATCCCGAAATCTCAACTGAAGACGCTCGCCGCTGACCCGGACGTGAAGTACATTTCGCCCAACCGGCGTGTGGGACCGACGCTGGATCTGGCGCGCGCGGCGGTGAACGGAAATATCGCCAACACCGCTGGCTATGATGGCACTGGCATTGGTATTGCTCTGATCGACAGCGGCGTTTCGGCCAGTCCTGAGTTCAACCGCGCGGGTAGCGGCCATGCGCGCATCGTGTACAACGAAAGCTTCGTTGGCGGCACCGCTGCCGATGAATATGGCCACGGAACGCATGTGGCGGGGATTCTTGGGGCGCTCGGCTTGCGGGGCGATTTGCACCATTTTACGGGTGTCGGCGCGGGTGTGAATATCGTCAATCTGAAGGTGCTGGACAAGACCGGCGCGGGATCGGATAGGCAGGTGATCGCGGCGATTTCCCGGGCTATCGAACTGCGTTCGACCTATAACATCCGCATCATTAACCTTTCGTTGGGCCGGGCCATTTCCGAAAGTTATACCCACGATCCGTTATGCCAGGCGGTGGAAGCGGCGTGGAAGGCGGGCATTGTGGTGGTTGTGGCGGCGGGCAACGGCGGGCGGGATAACTCCTTCGGCAACTCGGGTTATGCCACCATTACTTCTCCTGGAAACGATCCTCGCGTCATTACGGTTGGGGCGATGAAGACCAATGGTACGCCGAGCCGCGCTGACGATACCATTGCCAGTTACAGTTCGAAGGGGCCTACGATGATTGACCATATCGCCAAGCCCGACCTGGTTGCGCCGGGCAATCTGATTGGCAGCGTGCGCGCAGTGGGCAGCACCTTGGATACTACTTATCCGGCGAATCGAGTGGCGCCCAGTTACTATCTGAGCAATGCCACGGCTTCCACTGTTAGCAACTACTACAAGTTGAGTGGCACCAGCATGGCGACTCCGGTAGTAAGTGCCGCTGCCGCGTTGATGCTGCAGCAGAATCCACGGTTGACACCGGATGTTGTGAAAGCGCGGTTGATGAAGACGGCTTCAAAGAGTTTTCCTGCTAGTTCCACGGCCACTGACGCCGCTACCGGGGCGACGTATACCAGTCATTACGACCTGTTCACGGTTGGCGCTGGATATTTGGATATTTGGGCCGCTTTGAACAATCATGATTTGGGTGTCGGTTCGGCGCTGTCGCCCGCCACCACTTACAACGCCTCTACTGGTGCTGTTTCGGTGGTGAATGGCAGCGGGGTGATTTGGGGGTCTGGTGTGATTTGGGGTTCGGGAGTCATCTGGGGGTCTGGGGTGATTTGGGGATCGGGCGTAATATGGGGCTCTGGTGTGATTTGGGGTTCGGGTGTGATTTGGGGCTCGGGCGTGATTTGGGGTTCGGGTGTGATTTGGGGTTCGGGTGGCGTGTCGGATGGTGGTTTGTGGTCTGCTTCTACTATGGTTGGCGGGGATAAGTAAGTCAGTACGAAGCTTCAGGCCTATTGTTTTGCGCGGCCCCGCTCCCTCGCGGTCGTGGCTCGGTTTGCAGTGTATTGCCCCCACCGCGTCGTGCCCGCGAGAGGGTGTGGATAATCCGAGAAGGAGCAGTTGAACGCATCTGGAAAAGCTATCTCCAACATTTAGCATCGGTTGCATACAACGTGCTCGTCACCTGCTGGGTGACTCGCATTGCGGGCGGTATCTCGTGGGGCA